>JADBYT010000003.1 GCA_020402865.1 Bacteroidota bacterium
GAAGGCACCAGCAAAATCCGATGCCGCTGGCGCCTGAGCTTGTCGAAGGCACCAGCAAAATCCGATGCCGCTGGCGACTGAGCTTGTCGAAGGCACCAGCAAGCTATCTAATTATTTCCTGAAGAAATCATTTTTCACCAACTCACTCAACAAATAGCGTTTGGTGAAACGCTCGGCAGTAACAAATGCATCAGACGCGCCGGCGGCAATTAATTGTTTCCGGTAGGCTTCGGCCTCCGCAAGTGTTTTAAATGAGCCCAGCGTAAACCGGGTAATTCCATCATCGAGCTTCACATTATCAGGCTTACCAAATTCGGCGAGCTTGCCGTTGCGGTAGTTTTGAGGATAGGCATAAGCCGCAATCTGTACCCTGAAAAGAAGTCCCTGCGCCTCGGTGCTGCCGTATTTGGCAAGAATTCCGTTATAATCCAGAAGCGTATCGGCTGCGGCTTTGCTTGCTCCTGCAAGTGAGACTGCAGTAACAAATGCGGCATCCTGCTGCACAACGGTGTATTCAGTAATTGTTCGTGTATCAACCACTTTCACCATGCGCTCCACACCGGCAATTTCGTAATACAATTCATAACGGTGACCAAGCGGTAAATTAAGCAAATACCGTCCCGATTCACTGTTGCTTTGCACATAAAACTTGCTGAGCACCGTACTGTCTGACTTAATGGTCACATTTCCACGCACAGGTTGTCCGTCGAGTGTAATTACCCCGGCAATCATTACCACATTACCTAACAGTGAACCCTGTTTGATTTCCACATTGTAAATATCCTGATTACCTAATCCTCCCGGCCGTCCCGACGAGTAGTAACCATGCTTACCATCGGGTGTAATTACAAAATACTTATCGTCGCCGGCGGTGTTAATTGGAAAACCAATGTTGGTTGATTCAGAAAACGAATTGGCAGCCACATTGAATTCGGCTACAAAAATATCGTAACCGCCCATGCTGTTGTGGCCTTCAGAACTAAACACGAGTGAGGTGCCGTTGGGGTGAATGAAAGGAGCATCCTCATTATCGGCGGTATTAATGTTTGGGCCGAGATTCACCACGTTTCCCCAGGAGCCGTCGGGCTGCAGTTCGGCCATCCATAAATCGCGGCCGCCGTAACCGCCGGGGCGCTCGCTGGCAAAATAAAGTGTGCGCCCGTCGGGCGAAAGCGAAGCACTTCCTTCCCAGCTGTATGTATTTACTTCGCCATACAAAGGTTCGGGAAACGACCATGTTTTACCGAACAGGCTGGAGATGAAAATATCACCATTGTCTTCGGGCGTGGCACGGTAAATAA
The DNA here is from genome assembly GCA_020402865.1 of Bacteroidota bacterium. Lineage (NCBI taxonomy): Bacteria > Pseudomonadati > Bacteroidota > Bacteroidota bacterium. The sequence continues at coordinate 1,302 of JADBYT010000003.1, forward strand.
GCAGTTGCTGCCCGTCGTTTGAACCCGCAATGGCTGCATCGTGTCCGTTTGAATTAATAAGGGTATCAAATGCTTCGGGCGTGCTCCATGCACCGGTGTATGAGTTCCGACGCGAATAAAACACATCTTCAAAATATTCGCCGGTAGAATCCTTTACACCGGGATAACGCTGCAAACCACCGCGCGAAAGCGGACCACGGTATGTGAAAATAAGCAGCGAATCGTCGGAAGTAACCACCGGTACGTATTCCCAGCCTGAAGAGTTTACGGGCGATTGAAGATTAAGTATGGTGGCATCAACCGGTTTTTGAATGAGCACTTTTGCGCTGTTGCAATAGCGGCGCAGGCGGTCGGCATCGGCGCGGCGCACGGGGTCGATGCGTTTTTGTTTGCTGAACGCATCAAGGCTGATCAATGCCTCATCGTAACGGCCGTTGAGGTGATACGCTCTGGCGAGATAAAAATCAATATCGGCCGCTTTCGGATTTTTGGCTTTTACCTGCGTGAGATAATCGAGTGCGCGAAGTACTTCGTCGCTCTTGTATAAAAGACAAACGCCGATGCGGTATAGCAGCAGCGGCGATGCGGCGTATTTATTTTCAAGTACACGGTAATGCGGCAATGCTTCGAGGTAAAAGCCCTGCCCGAAATATTCTTCGGCCTTGGCAAAGCGTATCTGTGCACCACGGTCGCGGCGGTAACCGTTTCCGAGATCGATATCCTGTGCGCTGAGCACCGAGAAGCTGCAGCAAAGCAGCAAAAACAGCAAGCGAATTTTCATACCCTGCAAAAGTAATGGGCTTTGGGCTTTGTTCGTCAGTTCATTCGGCAAACCGCGAATATTGGTCGTTTATCGGGAAAAGTTTAATCGAGCGCCGAATTTACCGGCACACCCGCTGCCGCACAGGCGGCAATCCACGCGGTTGTCCATGCCGCCTGAAAGTTGAAGCCGCCGGTAATACCGTCAATATCGAGCACCTCTCCGGCAAAGTACAATCCGCTGATGCGGCGGCTTTGCATGGTTTTAAAATCAATTTCATGGAGTGCCACACCGCCGGCAGTTACAAATTCTTCTTTAAACGTGGTTTTGCCGCTTACCGGATATTCGTCGCTGAGCAGCACACCGGTAAGTGTACGCAGCTGCGTGTTCGACATATCGGCCCAGGTGTGATTGTCGGGGATGCCGCATTTGGCGAGCAGAAATTCCCAGAGCCTGCGCGGCAGCGGATGCGGAATACCATTGCGGATAAGCTGCCGGGGCTGTGTAGTGCGTTGCAGGCGGAGCCATTCGGTGAGGCTTTCGTGGCTGTGTGCGGGCAGCCAGCTGAGGCGGGCGGTAAACTTGTATTGCTTATCGGCCAGCAGGCGAGCGCCCCAGGCCGAGGTACGCAGCACGGCGGGGCCGCTCATGCCCCAGTGTGTAATGAGCACGGGGCCTTCTTCGTGCAGGACAGTGTCTTTGGCAGTAACCACGGCGTGCTGGCTGCTTACGCCCATGAGCTGTGTAACCGGATTGCCCGGCATATTGAAGGTAAACAACGAAGGCACAGGCGGCACAAGTGAATGGCCGGTTTGCTGCAAAAACGCATAGGCCGAGGCTTTGGCATGCCCGCCCGCAGCCACAATAAGCTGCTGCGCATGTATAGTGCCACCGCCGGCAATGTGCAGTGCAAAACCGGCATCGGTATGTTCAATTTGATGGACTTCGGTTTTGCGCTTTATTTCTACGCCGGTGGCTTCGGCCTCGCGCAGCAGGCAGGCTGCAATGGTTTCCGAATTATCGGTAATTGGAAACATGCGCCCGTCGTCTTCCACTTTCAGTTCCACGCCCCGCGCGGCAAACCAGCCAATGGTTTCGCTCACCGAAAACCGGCTGAATGCACTCAGCAACTCGCGCGAGCCACGCGGATACCGCTGCGCCAGTTCGCGGTTGTCGAAACAGGCATGCGTTACATTGCATCGCCCCCCGCCCGACACGCGCACCTTGCTCAGCAGCTTATCGGTTTTTTCGAGCAGCACCACACGCAAGGCCGGATTGAGCCGGGCCGCATTTACCGCAGCAAAAAAACCGGCAGCTCCGCCGCCTATGACCACCAGCGTATGTGTATGAGCGGTTGACATTTTCCACTGCAAGTTTACGGAGTAATTAAACTTAAATCACATAACTTGTCACACGTATTTTACAGCAAATACGATCATTTGAAATGAAAAAGATACTTCCACTGGTTACCGCATTTCTCGTACTCATTCTTCTGCTTTCCTGCGGCGAACAACAATCGCCCGCTGTTGAAGCACCAACTGCATACACAGAAGTAGCACATATTGGTGATACGGTAAAACAGCCCGGCAATGAAATTGACTGCATTTTTCAGGACAGGCAGCACAATTACTGGTTCGGATCAAACGGCGAAGGCGTATTCCGCTACGACGGCCGCACTATGCTGCACATTAGCACTAAACACGGCCTGTGCAGCAACTTTGTATGGGAAATAAGGCAGGATGCAAACAACAAAATCTGGTTCTACACGCGCGATGGTATTTGCTGCCTTGATGCAAACCGTATTGTTAATTATACAGACAGTATGCAGCATGCGCCCTACGGCAAACTTCATTACACGCCCGGCGGTCTGTTTTTTGGCCACCTGAACGGACTGAGTTTTTACAACGGGAACACATTTACCAATTTCACCATTCATCCTTCCTCCTACACCCCGCCTGCCAATAATCGCTATCGCCCTTACGCGGTTTACGATTTAATGAAAGATGAGGCAGGCCGCATCTGGTTTGGCACACAGGAAAAAGGCGTATGCTGGTATAATGATACCAGCTACACATATATTACCGGAAAAAACCTTGACGGCTATGCGGTGCGTTGTGTTTTTCAGGACTCGAAAGGAAATTACTGGTTTGGCAACAATGGCGGAGGTTTATTTTTTTATAATAACAAGGTATTGCGAAACATTACCGAAGAACAAAAACTCGGCAACGCCGAATTTCTGAACGGGCAAATGAATGCCGATAAACCGGGAAGTATGGCGCGTGTGTTTGCCATTAACGAAGATAAAAACGGCCATATCTGGGTGGGAACTGCCGATGCCGGTGTGTGGAAATACGATGGCAATATATGGACAAATTATACCCCCGAACACGGCCTGTCGGGCTATCCGGTAACGGTTATTTTCAAAGACCTGAGCGGCGAACTCTGGTTTGTGTCGAACGGCAATCAGGTAAGTAAGTTTAACGGGAAGCAGTTTATTCCGTGGACTGTGAAATAACCCGGATGCGGAAATGTGCATCAGCGCCTGACAGGTTCTTACCGCAGGGGAATGAATAAGTTCTCACATTTAAGTTTTTTTCACATCGTTTATGCCTAAATTCATTGGCGGGAAATAGCCGCACTTTAGGCATTATTATTATCTTTCACCCACACAATAACACAAACTGCCTCATGGGACTTTTTGACAAGCTTAAGGGCGAGTTCATTGATATTATCGAATGGACCGACAGCTCGAACGACACGATTGTATGGCGTTTTCCGCGCTACCAAAATGAAATTAAAAACGGCGCAAAACTCACCGTGCGTGAATCGCAGGTGGCTGTGTTTGTAAATGAAGGACAGGTGGCCGATGCGTTTATGCCCGGCATGTATGAACTGACCACGCAAAACCTTCCCATTCTTTCTACACTCAAAGGCTGGAAATACGGTTTCAACAGTCCGTTTAAAGCCGAGGTGTATTTTGTGAGCATGCGTCAGTTCACCAACCTCAAGTGGGGCACCAAAAACCCCATTATGGTGCGCGATGCCGAGTTTGGTCCGCTGCGCATACGTGCATTTGGTTCGTATGCCATGAAAGTGAAAGACCCTAAGCTGTTTCTGAAAGAAATTGCGGGTACCGACCATGAATTTACAACCGAAGAAATAAACGAGCAGCTGCGCAACATTGTAGTTACGCGCTTCTCGGATGCCGTGGCTTCGAGCAAAATTCCGGTGCTCGATATGGCTGCCAATTACGACGAATTTTCGAAACTGATTCACGAGAAGATCAATCCTGAATTCAACGAAATCGGTATTGATCTCACCAAGCTGCTCATCGAAAACATTTCGCTTCCCGAAGAGGTTGAAAAAGTGCTCGACAAGCGCACCAGCATGGGCATTGTGGGCAATCTGGGCGCATACACACAGTTTCAGGCAGCCAATGCCATGGAGCAGGCCGCGCAAAATCCGGGTGGCGGACTTGCCGGTGCCGGTGTAGGCATGGGCATGGGCTGGGCCATGGGCAACCAGATGGGCAACATGTTTCAGAACAATCAGTTTAACCCGCAAACCGGCCAAATGGGTGGCGCACCGGGCGCACCGGGCACACCTCCCCCGCCCCCGCCCATGGAGCAATATTACGTGGCTGTAAACGGTCAGCAAAGCGGGCCTTATCCGCTGGCTACATTTGTACAAATGATTCAGGCCGGACAGTTGCGTGCCGACTCAGTAGTTTGGAAAAACGGTATGGCCGGCTGGGCTGCAGCAAATACACTGCCTGAACTCGCCGCATATTTCAATGCCCCCCCGCCCCCGCCGCCCCCGCCGGCTATCTAAATTAAGCATACTGTAAAAGCACCGGAGCCAAATACTCCGGTGCTTCTCTCCTTTCAAAACCTTTGATTTTTTGCCGAACTGGTATGAACGATTTTTCGGAAAAAACACACGAAGTTGAAGGCAAAGTAAACTGCAAAGACTGCGGTGCATTACTGCGCTTTAACCCCGGTACCACAAGCCTGAGCTGCGAGTATTGCGGCGCACACAACGATATTGCACATCTTGTGCAGCCAGTGGCCGAAGCCGAAGAAATTGACTTTGAAGCCTTTCTTGCAAACGCACAGCAAAGTGCCGAAACAATCAGCCTTTCGGTTGTAAAATGCCAGAACTGCGGCGCGTCAACCACACTCAAACCAAACGTTACAGCCGATAACTGCGCTTTTTGCGGAACCGCGCTGGTAATTATGAGCGGAAGTACCTGCCAGATCATAAAACCAAAATACATGCTCCCTTTCAGCATCGACAAAAAGAAAGGAAAAGAGGAATTTAAGAACTGGCTCAGCAAACTTTGGTTTGCACCCAATGCATTGAAAAAATTTGCAGAAGAAGACAAACTCAAAGGAATATACATACCCTACTGGACTTACGACTCCAATACCGTTTCGCATTACACCGGTATGCGCGGCGATCATTACTACACCACCGAAACATACACCGTAAACGGACAAACACAAACCCGCACTGTTCAGCGCACACGCTGGACACCGGCCAGCGGCACCGTGTATAATGAGTTTGACGATGTGCTGATTAACGCCAGCAATTCGCTGCCAGAGAAATACGCAAATGAACTTGAACCCTGGGATCTGCATCAGCTTACCAATTTCAGCGAGCAGTTACTCAGCGGTTTTCAGGCCGAGCAGTATCAGCTTGATGTGCGCAATGGTTTCGACAAAGCCAAAAACCGCATGGATGGCGAAATTCGCGCATCGGCCAGACGCGATATTGGCGGCGATGTACAGCAGGTTACTTCTCTCGATACGACATACAACGACGTTACGTTTAAACATATCCTGCTGCCCATCTGGATCAGCGCATATCGCTTTAAAGGAAAGGTTTATCGCTTTATGATTAACGGCCGCACCGGCGAAGTACAGGGCGAACGACCTTACAGCGGATGGAAAATTTTCTTTGCCGTGCTGGCCGGTCTGGCCGTTATTGGTACAATCATTTACTTTATTGCTCAGAAAAATTAATCATTCTACAAAATCGCGGTTATGGCTTTTTATAGCGATCAACAAATACAAATGCTGGCCGATGCACTGAAAGGTTCGGACAAAGCGCAGGAAAACCTGCAGCGCCAGGGCAAACCCGAACTCATTCTGCTGCTTGATGCCCTGAAATATGACGACGACGGTGCCATGGAAACGCTGCACGAAAACGGGCACGACGATCTGGGCCTTTTCATTACCGCTGTAACAGGCGATCCGTTTGCCGTGCAGGCATTGTTTGACGGGAAGCAGGCCAAACTGGCAATGGCTGCACACGCCGTGCTGGGCGACGAACGTTCGCTCGAATGGTTGAAAAAGAACGGACATAAAGCGTATCTTCACCTTGTGGAAGCGGTAAATGCCGTTTTGAATGAAGAATAATCCGGCTGTGCAATCCTACGCTCAGGGAACTACAGCAATCACATGAAACAGTATTCCGGAGATGCCATTCGTAAAATGACCGACCTCTTCGGTCCGACGCCCACCGCAGCTTACAACTGGCTGATGGACAGAGATTACCGTGAACTTATTGAAACCGTGGCCTGCATTAAAGCCGGGCGTGATGCCTCGTTTAAGTGGCTTGTGGATAATAAGTTTTATGAGCTGGCCGCTTTTGCCAATGCCGTAATGGGCGATAAAGATGCGTTCCGCTGGCTCATGCAGAATAAATGCGTGTTCTGGGCTGCTACGGCCAATGCCGCCAATAAAGACAAAAAAGCAGGCATGTGGCTGAAACAACATCAGTTTACCGTGTACCACGATCTGGCCGAAACGATTATCCGATTCCGCTCTACCGACAGCGATCTTTCAGGCTATTACAAACCGCCGGTAAACTAATTTGTCCGGTTTGCTCCTGCACATTTGCCAATGGCTTCAGATGATCAAAAACGTAAATCAAGGCTCAGTCTGCTTGTTTCCATACTGCTGGCAATAGTCGTATTCGGTAATCTCATCCCGGAAATTATTTCTTACCGGTACATGCGCATTATCAGCACTAACCAGCATGAAAACCTGAGAAGTTGGGAATTCGGGAATAATCTGGAAACTTTTGAACGTACGGTGCGGGAAATGGACGAGATGCAGTTTTCACTGCTCGATGGTTTCGACAGTGCACTTGTTCAGACGTACTACGAGAAATCATACCTGGCCGATAAAAATCTGTACCTCGCGAAAATGCGATGTACAGACAGCCTGAAACATATACTCGACAACATTACCGAACATTTTTCGGACATGAAGGCTTATGGGAAAAGTATTATCCTGATGAGCCGGTCTGAAGATACTTTACAGGCATTTTCAAAACGTGCAGAAAATGCCTGTGCCATATATTGCCTGAGTATTTTTATGTCTTTAGAAAACATAAGGGATGTTGAGGAAAAATGGACTTTGCAACGTACGCAGCAAATACTCAAACTAACAGAAAAAATAGAAATACAGCGTACCCTACGCATTACTGCTATTCTTGTGGCGGTAACATTTATTCTTATTGTAGTCTTGATTTATCGGCGCAGCTTACGACAACGCATCAACGAGTTGCGCGAAGCACGACGTATTGCAGAAGAAGCCTTACAACGAAAAGAGCAATTTATTACACACATCTCACACGAAATACGCACACCACTCAATGCGCTGCTGGGTTTTGCCGATTTGCTTTCAGCCACAGCGCTTACTCCCCGTCAACGCCGGCAACTGGAAGCACTGCGCCGTTCGGGCGAAAGTTTGCAGCAAGTGATTAACGACGTGCTCGACTATTCGAAAATGGAAGCAGGCATGATGCAAAAGGCCGCCGTTGTTTTTACTGTGCGCGAACAGGCTGAACATGTGCAAACCATGTTTCTGCCCATGGCTGCCGAAAAACGAATTAACCTCGATCTGAATATTGATAAGGAAGTTCCGCGCAATGTAAAAGGCGACCCCGGACACCTGCGTCAGATCCTGATCAATCTGGTGAGCAATGCCATAAAATTTACCCACCAGGGCGAAATTGTAATCCACATTCAGTGTACAAATAAAACCGAGCGCAAAGTATGGCTCGCATTTGAGGTTTCAGACACCGGTATTGGCATTCCGGCCAACCAGCATCAGGAAATTTTCAGGCGTTTTTATCAGGCTGTTCCCAGACACGACGGGCAATATAGCGGCACAGGACTCGGACTTTCCATTGTGCGTAAGCTTACCGAACTCATGGACGGAAGCGTGGCCGTAAGCAGCCGCGTGGGCGAAGGAACACGTTTTACCGTTACCCTGCCCTTTTCAATAGTAAATGAAACTATTCTGGAAAATTCTCCTGAGATATCCGCACACAAACACCTGCTCATTGCCGAAGATCATCCGCTGGGCCGACAGCTCATTCACGCCACGCTCGAAGATAAACTCTGGAAGTATGATCTGGTGACCAGCGGCAGTGAAGTAATTGAAATGCTCCGCAAGCATACGTACGACATGGTGATGCTCGACTTCAATTTACCGGAAATGAACGCCGAGGAAATTACCCTGAAAATTCGAAATGAACTTAATCTGCAATTACCCGTAATCGGCATTTCAGCTGCCGGCGAGGCCGAAATAACAAGAGGAATGAAAGCCGGAATGAACGAATTCCTAAACAAACCTTTTACTCCGGCACAACTCATCCACTGCATCAGCCGATATATTGTTGCCGAAAGCACACACACAACCGGACAACTTACCAACCTTGCTTATCTGCACAAACTCTCAAACGGCAATAAAGAGTTTGTAACGAAAATGATTCAGCAATTTATTTCAGAGAATAATCAGGAAACAAAAGAACTTAGCCACGCACTCGAAAACAAGTCGCTGACCGAAATTTTACGTGTAATTCACCGCATGCGCACAACCATTACCTTTGTGGGACTCGATGTGGCTGTGTTGCCGTTAATCAGTCAGATTGAAACTGCCACACCGGAAGAAGTAACCTCTTCTGCCTTTCGCGAACTGGTGAATACACTTATCAGCACCTGCCGGAAAGCTGCCGAAGAATTAGAAAAACACAATTAAGCCGCTATGCGCATTATCGGACGAATTCCTCATCCTTCCATTGGCATTACCATTTTTCACATGAACGAAAAATACCTGCTGAAAATGGAAGCAGGTCCTATGGAACAGGTCTATAAATTTACTGCCGAACAGGCGCCCGGTGTGGAAGCCATTGAAAAACTGGCCGACGATGCTTTTCTGAAATCCTGCATCGACCGTTTCAATGCCATGTATCTGGATATGAAAGCGGCTCTTGAACGCAGCGGCAGATAAGCAGTTTAGTTACTCAAGAAGCGCAGCATTATTGCAAACGCCTCCTGCGCGTGTGCGGGCAATTGCATCGACTCAAACGGATGTTTTCCGCCAAACGTATGATCAGCGCCGGGCAGTATATGCAATTCGGCTTCCGGGTGATTTTGCTTCAGGCGCATGGCTTCCTGCTGCGGCACGGCTGCATCAGCATCGCCATGCAGAATAAGGTGCGGAATCTGTAAACGCGAAGCTGCTGCGGCTGCATCAAAACGCGGGGCATTTTTCTCCGTATCCAGCAACAGCCCGATGCCCAGCGGCATTTCCTGCTTTGTGCGCGCATTGGAGGTATAAATTACACCATTGCGGCGCCAGCTGGTGGTATCGGCCCCAAGCACACGCGCAGGCAAATCGGCCACGGCTGCCCAGGTAATGAGTGCGCGCACACGCTTTTGTTCCGATGCACAAACCGTGGCAATACCGCCTCCGCGACTGTGCCCCCAGAGTGTAAGCGCCTGCAAGTTAATTCGAGATGCTTCGGGCAGTTGCGGCAGGGCGTTGAGCACATCTTCCAGATCGCTCAGTTCGCGGCTATAGGTATTGCGGCCGAATGCAGGCAAATCGGCAAAAGAATCAGGCTGCGCAGGTGTGGTGCCGTTGTGCGAAAAATTAAACCGCAGCACCGCAAAGCCCTCAGCCGCCAGCATACGCGTGAGCAGCGGAAAATGGCCCCAGTCTTTAAATCCTTTAAAGCCATGCACAAAAATGACCAGCGAAAACCCTTCGCCGCTTTCCGGCAACACCAGGCTGGCTGCCATCGGCAAACCATCGCGGAAGGTAATCAGAAAATGATGCTCACTGCACTTTTTCAAACGCCTCAGGCTTTACGGTAAGTTCAATCCAGCGCAGCTTGCCATCCACAAACTTGTAAAGCCCCGAATAGTCTTCGGGCTTATAAAGTGTAAGCCGTTTGGCATCTTTGGGTTGTGCCTGATGGGTGTAGTACACCGTATCGCCCTTGCTCCAGGTGGTAAGCGGCTGCGCAGAAAACAACGAGAGGAAATAGGCTTCCGAATAACCTATATAGGCTTTGTTTGAGGTGAGGTAATTCTGCTCATCAAGCATAACCGGCTTACGTCCGGGGGGAAGGTTAGACGGATTGTACTTGGTGAGTAACAGCGAATAGGGCACCCACTCGCCTTTTGCATTTTTGCAAATGGAAATGGTAAACAATTCGGTTTGTTTCACATTGAGCAGGCGTATCGTGCTGCGGGTTTTATCTTTCAGATACTCGTTGTCGGCCAGTTCGGCAATTACGGTTTTCAAGCCTTCGGGATAACCGATAATGAGTGCGTTCATGGCCGAATCGAGCGGATAGGCCCAGTTGCCCGGCTTTTCTTTACCGCCGCCCACAATCTGTCGCGGAGCAGATGCATCAGCCTGCGGAGCTGTACTATCGGTTTTGGGCGCATTATCGGCACCGCCGCAGGAAGCGAGCAGCAGCACAAACGGAATAAGCGTGTGACGGAGCATAGATTTCAGGTTTCAATGTGCAAACTTAATTGAAAACCGGTGAAAAATGCATGAACCATATCGGCTCAGGGCTGTTAAATTTGCAGCACATCAGATTCACCGCACTTGGCCTCCAACGCACCACAGCTTCCGCATGATCCGTATGCGGCATTGCGCATCCGCGATTTCAGTCTTTTTCTTTCGGCGCGTTTTCTGCTTACCGTGGGTGTGCAGATTCAAAGCGTGGTGGTGGGCATACAAATAGCCAAACTCACCAGCGATCCGTGGATGCTCGGACTTATTGGTCTGACCGAAGCCATACCGTTTATTGTGCTGGCTGTGTTTGCCGGCCACGTGGCCGATGTGGTGAGACGCAAGCGGATTATGCTTACGGCTACTCTTTTTCTGGCAGTAGCTTCGTGGGCGTTATTTGCCGTGAGCGAAAGCAGTGTATTGATGAATCGTTACGGCACAGCACCCATTTACGGCATTATTTTCTGCACGGGAGTGGCGCGCGGCTTTCTGGGCCCGGTGTTCCCGGCCATGCTTGCGCAGCTTGTACCCCGCGCCCTGTATGCCAATGCGGCCACGTGGCAAAGCAATTTATGGCAAATTGCCGCTGTGCTGGGCCCGGCGCTGGGCGGCGTACTCTTTGGCTGGCAGGGCGTTTCGGTGGCGTATGCAATTTGCTCTTCGCTTATTACGCTGAGTTTGTTTTTTGCACTGCCACTTACTGACCATGCCCTGCCCCCGCGCGAAAAGAAAGAGCCGCTGCTGCAAAGCCTCACCAGCGGTTTCCGCTTTGTGTTCAGCAATCAGGTCATGCTCTCGGCCTTTTCGCTCGATTTGTTTGCCGTGCTTTTTGGCGGCGCCGTAGCCATGATTCCGCTTTTTGCCGATAAAGTGCTGCACGCAGGCAGCCATGCCGATTACATTACCGGCCTGCTGCGTGCCGCACCCGCCATTGGCGCCATCCTCATGGGCCTGATTCTTACGCGTTACCCGCCCACGCGCAAAGCCGGCCGCAACCTGTACATTGCCGTTATCGGCTTCGGACTTTGCATTATCGGCTTTGCATTTTCTAAATGGCTATGGCTTTCGTTTGCCTTTCTGCTGCTCAGCGGGGCGTTCGACAATATCAGCGTGGTGATCAGAAGCACAATTCTCCAGCTGCTCACGCCCGATCACATGCGCGGACGTGTAGCCGCAGTAAACGGCATTTTCATTGGCTCCAGCAACGAAATCGGCGAGTTTGAATCGGGCGCGGCAGCACGCATTTTCGGACTGCAACGCTCGGTAGCCATTGGCGGTTGCATGACCATTTTTGTGGTAATGATGGTGATGCTTACGGCTCCGAAACTGCGTAAACTTAATCTCAATAAGCTTACCTGAACATTGCTTCCGGCTGGCAAACATCAAGGCTTTCGCCTTACAGCATAAATCAACTCATCCTCTACACGGCCATTTTTAAAAATTGTGCCTTTCAGATGAGCTTCCAGCGTAAAACCAGCTTTCTCCAACGCCCGCTGTGATCCGATGTTTGAACCAAACGGACGGGCAAAAATGCGTTCAATTTCGGCCCAGTGCGCAAACCCGTAAGCAGTGATCTGAGTAATAGCCTGTGTGCCGAATCCTCTTCCCCAGAAGGGTTCGGCAACCCAGTAACCAAGCTCGGCATTCCGGAAGAAAATATCAGGCTGCAAATGCAAGCCGATACTGCCGATAAATTCATCGTTAAGGGTAATTGCCAGAATATTGGGCGGATCAGCTTTGGTTACCTTGGCAATCATCTCCTCGCCTTTTTCGCGCGGATAGGGATGCGGAAAACCGTTGGTAAGATTAGTTGCAATATTTATATTATTTGCATACTTTAAAAGATTGCCGAGATCGCTTTCCCGCCACGGACGTAGTTGAATGGAATCAGTTTGCATACCACATAACAATTATTTTGCAGGCTATACCTACGAATATATCCAATAAATTCTCAAGTACTGCAACTTCAAGGCATGGAAATTATTTATTCTTTGATTTCTGCAACCCAAATGAAGAAATACTTCCAAATATTAATTAAAACTAAATTTAGGAGAACTTACAATGATACTCGTCGAGATAATCAAAAAACGGTTTGTTGCCATGTATTTTCCATACAGAAGCAGAAAAAACAACAGATGTACCATATGTGTTTTTTCGGTGGGAAGCCATCGGCAGGTAGCTGCCTCTGAGCGTTAAATGACGCTTTAAATATTCTTCTTCATCAACAAGATAGATGGCCACAAAATGGAATTTGAAATGACCTTCAAATAAAGCGATACGTTCAATTTCTGACCATGCAAGTTCAATTTTATGTTTGGGCTCAAGCGCATATATAACACCTCTTGGCGAAAGCTCACAATATTGCCTGCGAAGATTAAAAAATCGAAAAAACATAAGTCCGATTCCTGCAAGCGCAATTCCAATGCCCAGTGCCCCCAACAGATAGACTACTATGCTTAACTGGGTAAAAGGCACACCGGCATAAACAAAATACAGTAAAATAAGAATAACAAAGGCCATAGCGATCATTGCGAAAATAGCCAGCAAATATTTTATCGGATCCAGAGCAAATCGCAAACGATCTTCCATTTATTATTAATTAAAAGGATAATTAACCTTCTGAATGTTAGCGTACCGGCTGGCCATATTTTGAGAGATACTCATTGAGCATTTTCTCTACCTCAGCCGCTTTCACACTCAGCAGCACCGTAGGTAAAATTATTGCCGTGCCAAACATTGTGCGGTTTGTATCGGCCATCGGCCAGGCTTTGCCCGTAGTTTGGCGGCGATAATCAAGAAAAGCAGCTTCGTTCCACAAATGCACGGCAATTACTTTTTGAATTACATCGTTGCGGAGTTCAAAGCCGCGTATGGCCAGCCAGGGTATTTCGAGCGTTTGGGTAAGCAGCAGCGTACTTTTAATGCCTTGTGTATTGAGTTCGAGATACACGTTTTTGCCGGTAACCATGCGGAAAATGCTTAGTATAATGCCCAGCACGGCGGCTCCCATACCAATCCAAATCAATGCTGTAAGGATTATACCCAGCCTGTAGCCACTTTCAGGAAGCAGGTAAAAATGACCGACAGCCAGCATAATGCCGAGTATAGCCATAAACAGAATTACAAGTAAATAGCGCCGGTTGGAGGGGGCGAAACGGAAAGTATCTTTCATAGAAACGGAGGTTACGTGGATTCAAAGAAAACCTATTTCCTATTTATATCAAAACAACAGGTTTTCAATGAATAAGCAGGCTTTGCATCCCAAACTGTTTTTGCTACCTTCACCTGCTGTATGTACTGCAAATCAGGTTGGATAAAATCAAAGTTACTGCCGGCTTTTATAGCCTTGCTGTGCCCGTTGCTGCTGGAGGCACAGGATTTTAAATTCAACCATATCGGGCGCGAAAACGGCCTCTCTCAATCTGTGGTGAACTGTATTTTGCAGGATCATAACGGTTTTATGTGGTTTGGTACACAGGAAGGACTTAACCGCTATGATGGCTATACGTTTAAGATCTATAAACGGATTCCGGGCGATACGACTTCACTTTCCAACAATTTCATTTATTCTCTTTGCGAAGACAATCTGGGCAATATCTGGATTGGCACGAATGGTGGCGGTGTAAACGTGCTTAATCCGGCCACAGACAAGTTTGCACATTATGCCGCAGCTAAAGGTAAGCGGGGGGCACTCACCAACAACATTGTACGTAGTATTGTAATGGACACGCAAAACCGCATCTGGGTAGGAACCGATGGCGGGCTTAATTTGTTTGACCGAAAAACACAGCAGTTCAAAACGTGGACATACAACGCCAACGATCCGTTCAGTTTGCCGGAGAAAAGCATTTATGCGCTGGCTGTTGACAAAAGCGGCAGGATTTGGGTGGGTACATACGGCAGTGGCATAAGCCGGTTCAACGAAAGTGAAGGGAAGTTTTATACCTATATTTTTTCTGAGAGCCAGATACGCCGGTTCTGCACCACCGAAGTGCTTTCGCAGATGCTGCAGTTTCCGGAAAAAGTAAATCAGGTGCGCTCGCTGCTGGTGTTTGACAAAGACAAGCTCTGGGTGGGTACTGATGGCGCGGGACTGGCCGTGTTTGATCTGAATCAAAATGAATTTATCGGTATTCTGCTCACCCATCCGCAAAGCAAAAGCCGTATTCATAGTATGTCTGACGACGGCGAAGGCAATATCTGGCTGGGGATGTATGAAAAAGGGCTGAATGTGTATAGCCGGAACGACGGACTGTTTCAGCAATACGTGCCCGATGCCCGCGATAAATTCTCTATACGTTCTACTTCTGTAAAAGTGGTGTATGCCGACCGAAATTTTAACGTTTGGCTGGGCACCAACGGCGATGGCATTGATGTAAGCTTTAAATCGTCGTCGATCATTTCCCACATTCGCCGCTCCGAACGTCCCGGCGTGGGAGACAACACACTGCGCAGCAACGAAATTTTTGCTATTCTGGAAGACTATAAACGTGATCTCTGGATTGGTTCATATGGCGGAGGTATTTCGCGGCTGCATCGTTCTACCGGCATTTACACCCATTTCCCCGAACTGTCCACATCAGGCAACAATGCCGTGCTTTCACTGCTTGAAACACGCGACAGCAGTTTATGGATTGGCACATGGGGCGATGGAATTAACCGCTATTTTCCGGAAACGGGACAAATTATCAAATACTCGCCCAAAAATGTGAATCGATTGGGCACCGTGCTTTGTCTTGCAGAAGACCCTGTGAGCGGACACGTATGGGCCGGCACGCTGAAAGAAGGGCTGTATGAAATTGACCCTGTTACCGGCAAATACGCACATTTCACCAAAGACTCGTCGGGCCTGGTGAGCAACGACATCAATTGCCTCTATGCAGAAAAAGACGGCACGTTGTGGATAGGTACACGCAGCGGCGGAGTGATGTGCCGCAACCCGAAAACAGGTGCGCTCACACTCATCCAGCACAACGATGCGGATAATAAATCCATCTCGGCCAACCTGATTTACTGCATTACCGAAGATCTGAACGGCAATATCTGGATTTCTACTTCAAACGGTATTAACCGCTACGATAAGCGCACACAAAGCATAACCTCCTGGTATGAACGTGACGGGCTGCCGAGCGATAATATTTACGGCATTGTGGTGGATATGAACGGCAAACTCTGGTTAAGCCACAATCGCGGCGTTACCCTGTTTGACCCCACCCTGAAAGGCATTGAATGTTTCCGGAACTTTACTCCCGGAAGCGGCGTGCAATCGGGCGAATTTAATCAGGGAGCTTATGCAGCCACACACAAAGGCGAAATTGTGTTTGGCGGACAGGAAGGCATAAACATAATTGATCTTCAGAAAATAAATCGTCGCTCACAGCCACCGCCCGTTTTCATTACCTCATACAAACGCTTCGAAAAAGAAGTGATGTTTAACGACTCCATCATTACCCAACGCAACCGCATTGAGGTAAGCTGGCGCGATAATTATTTCCAGTTTGAGGTAGCTGCGCTCGACTTTGTGGATCCTTCACGCAACCTGTATCAGTACAAACTCGAAGGATTTGACGACGATTGGTCGCCGGCAACCAACAACCGCTTTATCAGTTATACCAACCTGCCCGGCGGAAGCTACACACTGCGCGTACGCGCCTGCAACAGCAGCGGCGAGTGGAACGAAAACGGACTCAGCCTGCATATTGTAGTGAAACCGCCTTTCTGGCGTACAAACTGGTTTTATGCCGTGTGTGTGTTGCTGGCTGTAATTGTGGTAATCTTATTTACACGGTTGCGCACGGCGTCAATCAGAAAAGAAAAACGTGTGCTTGAAGAAAAGGTAGCCGAGCGCACCCGCGAACTTGCGCAGAAAAACGAAGACATTACCAGCAGCATTGAATATGCACGGCGCATTCAGTTTGCCATTTTACCCGAACTGGAACACATCACCAATCATTTCCCCGAAAACTTTATCCTGTATCGCCCGAAAGACATTGTAAGCGGCGATTTTTACTGGTTTGCAGAGAAAAACGGCCGCAAAATTTTTGTGGTGGCCGACTGTACCGGCCACGGTGTACCCGGTGCATTGATGAGTGTAATAGGCCATAATCTGCTGAACCAGCTGGTACTTGAAAAAGGCATCACTGAACCGGCCGAAATACTCCGCGAAATGAACATCGGGGTACGCGCGGCTCTCAAACAGGATCAGTCGGAACAAGACACTACCGACGGAATGGATATGATTGTGTGTACGTTTGAACAAAATAACGTTCAATATGCCGGTGCCCTGCGGCCGCTGGTGGTAGTGCATGCAAACGGTACGCTGCGCAAAATGGATTGCGACCGCTATCCCATTGGCGGCGCACAAGACACGCGCGAACGCACCTACACCGCACACAGCTTCAAAGCGGAGAAAGGCGATATGCTTTACTTCTTTACTGATGGCTATGCCGATCAGTTTGGCGGCCCAAATGGCAAAAAACTAATGGTAAAACGTCTGCTCGAAATTTTCACCGGCATACACACTCTCCCGGTAAACGAACAGATGCTGTTTCTCGAAACTGAATTCGAAAACTGGCGCGAAACCAACGAGCAGATCGACGATGTGCTGGTGGCCGGAATAAAAATTGTGTGATGAACTACATCTTTCGCATTATGGTTTTGCTATTGTTGTGTTTGCCCGGCATACACGCAAAGGCTCAATGCGACCAGGTTTACACACCCGGGCAAACCGGCTGTGAATATGCGCCAGGCCACGACTCGCTGATGAAGTTTATGAAACAACACTTGCTGCCTGTGCTGCAAAAACTGCCCGCAGCCGAAAAACAGCACATCACCAAACTGCTGGTAGTTATGACTGTGGATGCACAGGGAACGATTACTGATATAAGACTACCCTATTTCAACGGCCCTGCAGCCACTGCGCAGGAACTCAAAAACAAAATAGCAACCATGAAAGGATGGACAACCGGTAAGCTGAACGGGCAGCCCGTGTGTACCGAAGTGTTTTGGGGAATGAATTGTGTGATGTGGGAATAAGCGAAAATTCCTTCAGCTCTGTAAGAGCCTGCGAAAGACCATTAATATTAAGGCTAACTGTTTCACCCTAAGGTTCGTTCTTTAGGTGTAATTAGTATTTTGAAGATGGTTACGGGAGAACAAAACCCGCAATACATTGTTATTTACCTAAGCCTCCCTAAGCTCCTGTAAATGAATAAAAAGACGCCTGTTGCCGCTCCATTTTTTAACGCGTTGTTAATGTGTATAGTATTTCTGTTGGGGACTGAAACATTACACGGAACTGATATTCATACTGACCAATTTTCATTGGCCCTAAATTCTCCCAAACAAGTTTATTACGAAGAAAACAAAAATCAGTGGCCTTCACAGGTAATGTTTAAGGCCAATGTATCAGGGGGAGCCGTCTTTCTGGAAAAAGACCGTTTTACCTTCAATAATTACCACACAGCCGATCTCGATAAGATCAGTTCGGCAAAAGAAATTACAGCCGTTGATTCCGGTCAGTTAATTCGATGCCATGCCTGGAGCGTGCATTTCGGAAATTCTTTGCCGGCAGTGGTTGCAGAAGGACGTTCCAGGCAGAATGCCTATTCCAACTACTTTATTGGAAATGATGAGAAAAAATGGGCCGGTTTAGTAAAGCGGTTTGAAAGTGTGTATTATTCGGAATTATATAGCGGTATTGACCTTCATGCAAAAAGTGAGGGAAGTTGGTTTAAGTATGATTTTATTGTTTCAGCCGGTGCCGATGTATCACAAATCAATTTGAATTATGAAGGCATTACACCCCGGTTGCAGTCAGACGGAACATTGCTGCTTGCCTTGAGCAGCGGCGATGTAACAGAACAACGCCCCGTGGCCTGGCAAGTCCTGAACGGCATTGAAATTCCGGTACGCTGCGCATATCAGCTTAACGGAAACGTATTGAGCTTTGCTTTTCCCGATGGTTACAACAAACAATTACCACTCATTATCGACCCGGTGGTGGTTGGAGCCACTTATTCAGGCTCACTTATACCGCTTTTCTCTTACTCAGGTACCTATGATGATCAGGGTAATATTTATGCATCAGGCAGCTGTACCAATATCGGTTATCCTACCACTGTAGGTGCATACAGTACCACATTCAGCGGCCCCAATGATATTGTTATTACCAAATATGACACTACTGCCTCTACGCAAATTTATTCCACCTACATAGGTGGTATTAGTGCTGAAGCAGTATTCAGTATGATTGTTAGTCCGGCGGGCGAGCTTTATATTATGGGGTATTCAGCATCGCCAAATTATCCGGTTACACCTGCTGCTTACGACGCTGTAATAGGCGGCCCTAACGATATTATTATTACACGATTTAATGCCACCGGATCGGCGCTGCTTGGTTCTACATTTATTGGCGGCTCCAACCAGGATGGTTTCGATTTTCTGGTAGGAAGTTTTACAGCGCGTTCAGAAATTATTATTGGTGCCAATGGCAATGTGTATGTAGCCAGTAATTCGCGTTCGGCTGATTTTCCGGTAACCCCGGGGGCTGCACAAACCACATTCGGCGGACTTCAGGATGCTGTTGTATTTTCTATGCCGCCCACGCTCAGCAGTCTTATTTTTTCTACCTATCTGGGGGGGAGCTTAACCGACGGTTCGCGGTCATTGCGTGTTAACCCGGCCAATGGCCATATTTACGTATGCGGTGCCACCAGCAGTTCAAACTTCCCGGTTACTCCGGGAGCTTATCAAACTGCTTTGGGGGGAGCAATTGATGCTTATGTAACAAGGTTAAATGCCAATGCCACGGCAATTGTGGCATCCACTTACTACGGCATTCCGGTTTGTACAGAACATTTTGTGCATACCGAACTAACTGCTGCTGGAGAAGTTTACCTCGCCGGAATGGCATTGCTCGGTTTGAGTTCTGGCCCGCCCATCACCGCAGGAGTGTATTCAAACCCAAACAGCAGCGTAATGATTACCAAAATGGATGCTACGCTAAGCAATGTTATTTTTGCCACTCGGATTGGTAATTCCACACCCAACACAGTTCAGCTTATCATGACTGCATTTACGGTTGATGATTGCGAGAACATTTACGTTGCCGGTGTCAACGGTTTTAACTACCCCACTACTCCCAATGCGCTTTACCCCAATAATACAGCGCTAAATGGAGGGTTGTACGTAGCACAGCTTGCTCCCAATGCAACTTCGTTAATTTATGCCACACACCTCACCGGTGCGCATACCTACGGAGGCATGAGCCGCTTCTCGCGCAGTGGTGTGTTGTATCAGACCGTTGCCGCGCTGAATTTCCCTTTTCAAGCCACCCCGGGTGCTTATGCTACTTCACCCAATATTACGGATGATATGTGTGCAGTAAAATTCGACCTGCAGGTTCCACCTCCTGCACAGGCCCGCGCCGAAACACTTTTGGGCGATACGGGGTGCGCACCGTTTACTGTTTCATTCAACAATACAAGCACCGGTACAAACTTTATCTGGGACTTTGGCGATGGTTCGCCCGTTATAACTACTTTTTCTCCTTTCCACATTTACACTACTCCCGGGATATATACAGTTACACTTATTGCAACCAGCAGTTTGGGCTGCGTAACCGGCGATACGCTTACCCTCAACATTACTGTGCTGCCTGAGCCGGTAGTAAACCTCGGTGCAGATACTGTGCTGTGCGCAAGTTTGGGCAATCTTATACTCGATGCCGGCAACCCCGGATTCACCTACAACTGGTCAACCGCTGCCACCACACAAACCATTGCACCCGCTACACCCGGCACTTACTGGGTGCAAGTAAATAATGGCATCTGCACCAATACCGATACAATACTCATTTCCCTTACACCCGCTCCGCCCCCGTTAAGCGATTCCACACTTTGCAGCGGGCAAA
>JADBYT010000004.1 GCA_020402865.1 Bacteroidota bacterium
GGTTACGTTAGAGCCAAGGTTTACCGAGGGCGCCGGGCTCAGGGTAACCTGTACAGAGTCTGTGCCGCTGCAGCCGTTGGCGTTGCTTACCGTTACGGCATAGTTGCCGTTGGCGGTTACAGAGGTGATCTGCGTAGTATCGCCTGTACTCCATGCGTAACTCGTGTAGCCTGAAGGTGCTGTAAGCACTACCGTATCAGAACAACTTACCGTGTCGGATACACTTACTACCGGGTTCGGGGTGAAGCCTACTACTACGTTGTCTGAAGCCGTGCATCCCTGCGAAGTAAGCACGGAAACACTGTAGCTGCCGGGCTGGGTAACGGTAAGCGTTTGTGTACCGGCACCTGTGCTCCAGAGAAAGCTGCTGCCTGCATTACCCGCATCCAGCAAGGCAGATGTGCCGCAAACAATGGTGTCGGGGCCCAGATTTACAGCGGGGTTTGGAAATAGTGAAACCAGCACGGTGTCTGTGGCCAGACATCCGTTTGCATCAGTAAGCGTGAGTGTGTACGTGGTTGTGGCCGTGACTGTGGCCGTGGTTTGAGCTTGCGTGGGCACAGCCAGGTTTGTGACGGGTTGCCAGCTGAACGTGTAGGGCAATGTGCCTCCGGAGCCGTTGTTGTTGATACCAATGGTTGCGGTGTTGCCGGCGCAGGCCCCAATGTCGGCCGAAGCAGTAAGCGAGGGCAAACCGGCTCCGGGCGATGTTTTGGTCATTTCCACGAGCCAGGTATCCGCTGTGGTGGTGCAGAAGAAGCGATCAACAAGTACACGTACATACCCGCAAAAAGTGGGTGTAAATGTGGTGGATGAAAGTAATCCGCAAAAATCATCGTTGTAGGCCAGCACTGCGCCGGTTGCGTCGTTGTAAACGGTAATCTGCGAATCAAATGAAGACGTGCTTGAGCAGGTTGTTACCGTGTAAGCTGCGCCAGCCTCCACAAACGCAAGCATATACTGCCCGGCCGTGATGGTTTGTCCGACAGGCACATTAATTGCCGTTGGTGTTAAATTTCCGGGCGCAAGTACGTTGTCATTTGCACATTGTGCATTCGTGTTTTTTGCCGCAAACACAAATGCAAGAAAAATGAGCAATCGTAAAATGTGTTTCATTTTGAGGGAATGTAAAGTTTGGGGGAATTGTTTTAACAAATGTAACGATTCAGGCTAATCAGCGCCGGTTGTTTTTACTTACTTTTAACACTTCCTGTTGATTAACTTATGTCGAAAAAGAAAAATTCAAACAGTAAAAAAAGCCCGGCTTTGGCAAAACAAGGCTTTGTGCGGCGCCACGGGTTTTCCCTTGCACTTCTGATTATTACGTTTATCGTTTTCGGCAACGGTATTTTCAATAAATATGCGCTCGATGATGAGTTTTACACGGCGGGCAGCAACAAGTACACCCAACAGGGAATAAAGGCCATTCCAAAAATTTTTACCACCCGCACATTTTACAACAACGACGGGTCGGGCTATTCGTACCGTCCGGTGGCGCTCACGTCTTTTGCCATTGAAATACAGCTGTTCGGCGAGCATCCGGAGGTAAGCCACTTTGTGAATGTGCTGCTCTATGCGTTCACCGTCATGTTATTGTTTGCATTGCTGCGGCGCTGGTTTCATGCGCAGGGCAACTGGTTTTCGTTTTTTATCGCCTTGCTTTTTCTTTTACATCCGCTGCACACAGAGGTGGTTGACAACATTAAATGCCGCGATGAGCTGCTGGCCATTTTGGCTGGTGTGGGCAGCACCTGGCTGTTGTGGCGGTTTATGGAAACCGGCAAGTGGTGGCTGGCGGTGTTATATCCGCTCACGTTTATGGCGGGCATGCTGGCAAAGGCCACAATCATGCCTTTCTATGTACTCATTCCTCTGGCGCTCTGGTTCTTCAGTGGCCGGAAATTCACACAAATTGCGCTCTATATGCTCCCGCTGGTAGCGGTGGCCGGACTGGTACTGCTCATTAAAAACGGCGTATTGCCGGAGTCGGTGAGAGAATACCAAACCTTTGAAAACCCGATTACCGGCGATACCGGTTTTGTGGCGCGCATGGCTACTGCTGCACATGTGCTTGGCCGCTACCTCTGGCTGCATATAGTGCCGCATCCGCTGGTGTATTATTACGGGCATAGTTATGTACCGCTGGCAACCTGGGCCGATCCGGTGGCCATTGCCGGTTTGCTCGTACATCTTGGTTTGCTGGCGCTCGGGCTGTGGCAGTTGCGTAAGCGCACTATTCTCAGCTTTGGTATCTTGTTTTACCTCGTTTCTGTTTTCTTCTATTCCAACCTCATTACCCCCGCTCCGGGGCTTATGGCCGAACGCTTTGCCTATATTGCCGTGTTGGGTTTTTGCATTGTGCTGGTATGGGGTGTTTTCAAACTGCTCAAACTTGCACCCGAACAATTTGCCTGGTCTGCAGCACACTCCTCGCGTGTGCGCATGGTGCTGCTGGGGCTTGGCGCGCTGTATGCGCTGCGCACAATGGTGCGCAACGAAGACTGGGAAGACAAACACTCGCTTTATGGCAACGATATGGAATACCTTTCCGAATCGGCAAAGGCAAACATGCTTTACGGCTCACTGCTTTCGGCCGACGGTGCGCGACTTGATTTTGAAGGCAAATCCTATATTGAAAACAGTCGCCGGTCGGGCAATATAAACGAGTTTAATGTGGGGAAAATGAAGCGCGACTCAGCCCGTACACTCTTTGCACAGGCACGCGATTATTACCGGCAGGCCACCGTAATTGCACCTAAGTATTACACCGCCTGGAGCAACTACGGCACTACGTATTATTTCCTCGGCGATTTTAAAAGTGCGGTGCCATTGTTCAGGCAGGCGCTTGTACACAAGCCCGATTATACCGAAGGCCTTTTTAACCTGGGCATGTCGTACGACAGTTTGCGTAAGCCTGACTCTGCCATGTATTTTCTGCGCAAGTGCATTGCCAGCGACTCGGCCTATTCGGCGGCTTACGATCCGCTTTCAAAACTTATGTTTGCGGCCGACAGCAAAGCCGAACCAAAGATTATGGCATTGCTCAACCGCGCGGTTGCCAACAACCCGAAATCAGAGCTGCCCTACACGGCCATGATGAACGTAAGCATGCTGAAGCGCGATACGGCTGCGGCTGTAGCCTTCATGGACAAAGCCGCCGAACTTAACCCAACCAATCAGATGCGCATGTATCAGCTTGCCATGTATTATCAGCAACACGGCAATGCCGAACGCGCCGCATACTGGCAAAACAAACTCTCCGAGTTTCAGCGCGAGTCGGGAAAACGCGCAGGGAAAAGACGCAGCGCAAATCAGTAACCTCAGGCCAGCCGCGATTGCAGCCAGATCGTGTAGTTGATTACGTCTTCTTCCGGACTGCGTTTGGCGGCATCAATAAACTTCTGAATGCTTCGCTGCAGCGGTTTGTCGCGGCGCACACTGCCTTGCAGTTTCATCATAGCGGTAATAATGTTCATGAGTTCCTGCTGGCGTTTTCCGCTTCGCGTATTCATAAGTGAAGCAAAATCTTTGCGGATCTGAGCCATGCGGCGCTCCAGAAAATCGAAGTCTTCAAGCTCAAAGCGGATAATCAGTTCGGCCACCTCAATCTTCATGCGCAGCTGCTCGTCGAGCGTGGGGTAGCCCTGCTCCATTTTAAGGCGGGTAAGGTGGCGAAGCGCCGTCTTGTAATCGGCCTTATCAAAATGCAATACCGATAAATTAAAGTAGATGAAAACAAGATAAAACGGCAACTTCTTGATCACAGCACTTTCCTTTGCCTCGTTGAGAATGGCAATGGCTTTGTCGCGGTCTTTTACCGAATAATTAATTACAAGAATATTGTAATAATACATCAGAAACTTGTCGTGCAGCAAACCGCCATACTCTTTCATTGCCGTTTGAAGCTGCGCGGCAGTAGCAAGCGACTCGTCGTACTTCTTGTTTTTATACTGGGCGTTGGCCAGATACGTAAGCTGCTGCAGCTTGGTATCGTGGTTGTTTCTGTTGTACAGTTTGGCAGTGGTAAATTCCTCAACGGTTTGCTGAAGGTATTTTTCGAGCGAAACGAAGTCGTTTTTCTGAAGCAGTACGCGGCTGAGCGAGTGATAAACCTTGAATCGCAGCTGCGTGCTGGTACGGCCGGCTTTACTGCGCGAGAATGCTGTTGCCTTTTTTCGCAACGTGTCAATCATTCGGTAATTTTGCTTCGAAAACCCTTGCGAAATACGCACGTTGTAAACCACCTCGGCCAGAATATCGTCTATCTCCTGAAGCTTGTTAAGCTGCTCCCGGTTCTGCCTGCGCCTGCGAATATATTCTGCCGGATTCTGCTCTGGCGTTTCCTGCGAAAAACGAATGTATTCGCCATATACCAGATCAAGCAGTTCAAGGCTGTCGAGTGCCAATGCCTTTCGTTCCGCACGCTGTAAATAATGCAATGCAACCGCTGGCTGCGTCCGACCCACAAACAAACGGGCCAGCGTAAGCAAATGCACCACTTGCCCGAATTCATTTTCATCAAGATACTGCAACGCCAGACTACGCCCCACATCGTCGAGCAACCGG
The DNA here is from genome assembly GCA_020402865.1 of Bacteroidota bacterium. NCBI lineage: Bacteria > Pseudomonadati > Bacteroidota > Bacteroidota bacterium. The sequence continues at coordinate 4,567 of JADBYT010000004.1, forward strand.
TTTTTTAACCGGTACAGCGCATTCTTATCTTTACCCTTGTAAAGCTTTTGCTGTATGCGCGACTCCTCGTAGTTTTCGTGGTTGTGGCGTATATAATCAAACAGCTCAATATCTTTCCGGTCGTCGCTGGCGTTGGTGCGGCTCATGTATAGTTTCAGGTGGCGCACCTCCTCCTTGTTCATCGATCCGATAATCTGCTGTAATACCTGCATGGCTTGAACACGTAAGATTTCTCGAAAATTAGGTGTTTTATTTGAATATCCTCGCTTATTTTTGAACTTGTAATAGTTGTAATGCGTTTCGGCCTATGAGTATTCGATCCTTTTTATCTGTTGGTTCTGCCCGTTTGCTGGCTTTTGCCGGTTTACTATTTCTCCTGTGCGCCATGCCGCGTCAGATGCGTGCGCAGAATTTTATCGGCTTTTATCCCCCGGTGTTAATTGGTTTGCCCGATACCGTTTCTACCGGCGATTCAATTATTGCCGGGGCCGTGCTCGGAAACCTTAGCCCGCTGTTGTATAACGATACGCTTACCATTGCCGGATATGTTGATACGGGTAACGGTAACGTCAACTTTCTTTATCAGGTTTATCCGCAGGCAATCATTAACCCATTTGATACCGTTCCGATCATTTTTCAGTTTGCAATTCAGCATCCCTCACAACAGGGCGCTTTTCGTATCGGAGGCAATGTAATTGTAATCTGGCCCATTTTATCAGACCCGCAGTTTGATACCGGCGATTCGATTGTGGTTCCTGTGTTTGTGCTTGATGGAACCGGCATAAATGAAAATCCGCGCAGCAGACCTTTAGGAATAAAGTGCTTCCCCATACCCACACGCCAGCATCTGAACATTGAGGTGATTCCCGGCCACCCCTCTCCCGAATACATGCTCATACGCGACGTGCAGGGGCGTATAATTTACCAGTCGCCTTATGCGCCGCAGCCAGTAAATACAGAGCACTGGGAGTCGGGCATATATATCCTGGAATGTCGTTATGAAGACGGCAGCCGCAATTTTATCCGCATCATTCGTTAGAGAGAGAACCGGCCTGCACGATTGGCAAACACCGTGTACGGCCCTCTCTCGGCGAGTGTCCGGCTCTCTTCTGTTTCTAAGCCTCTTCCTTTTCTTTGCGCCGCGTATTTTACGCCCGTTTCTGTGTGCATCTCAGCAGGCAATGCCGTGTGAATACGATTAATGCGCCGCACTGTTTGGCCGTATTGTGTGCATAACATTAAATTTGGTATTCATCAATACCATTGCGCATGATGATACGCCTGCTCTTTGTCTTCGCATGTTCGGCAGCATTTCAGCTGCATGCACAGGTAAGTCCGTTTATTGCCACCACATGGAATCAGGTATGCTATTACAATGATTCGTGCCCCGCCGTTTCATCGGGCGGGGCGTGCGGAAAAGCATACACCGGCTGCAACGCCACAGCCATGGCAATGATTTGTAAGTATTATGCGTATCCGGCAACGGGCTTCGGCTCGCATTGCAACAGCAACCTGCCTTCGCAGTGTGTGAATTTTGCGGCACAGAACTACAATTATGCCGCCATGCCCAACAACGTAACCGGCCCAAATGCCGATGTGGCACAGCTAATGGCACATCTCGGCGCCGCTTGCGATATGCAGTACAGCGGAATCAGCTCAAACTCATTTTTCGGCTCCGAAGTATTGAAACGCTATTACCGCTATTCGCCACGCCTGTATTCTTCGGCCACATTTCTGTTTAATACCACACAGGAACTTATTGATGCGATTAAACTTGAACTCGATGCCGGCCGGCCGGTTTACTGCAAAGGCGGAAATCATTTTTACCTCATCGACGGCTATAATTCCTCCAGCCAGTTTCATGTAAACTTTGGCTGGGGCGGACTTTACAACGGTTATTATGCCATTACCAGCGTAACAAATGCACAAGGTAATTTCACGCCGTCAAATTTTATGTTCATGATCCGTCCGCTTGCCGGCGATCTTGAAACCGCCGCCGATACAATTACGGTAACCGCAGGCGCTCCGCTTACTACGCTGGAATTCTCCTCTACTCTGCCGTGGACAATCACTACATCTGTTTCGTGGATTACGCCTGCTCTTACATCGGGCAGTGCGGGTTACTTTTCCTATTCAGACGGAAGCACATTTACCCCGCAGGTAAATAATGGCGCTGTGCGTTATGGCTACATCTACGTGCAGAATGCGAACGATACCGACACCGTTGTAATTAAACAGGAGGCCTCACCACTCACGGCAGCTCCCGATACGCTCAGCTACACGGCATCAGGCGGCACACTTGTTTCAAACATTACGTACTTCAGCTGGGGCGGCTGGACAACCAGCAATCCGTTTGCGTGGATTACTGTATCTCCTGCATCGGGCACAGGAAATGCAACGCCATCAATTACCTGTTCACTCAATGTGCTGCCCGCACCGCGAAACGGCTACGTGGTTGTAAACGCCGGCATTTACAGCGATACCATTTTTGTGTGGCAGGACGGCAGTATCACTACAGCATTATCACAAACCGAATCACCTTCATCTTTCACGCTTTATCCAAACCCCGCAAATAGCGAAGTAACCATACAACGACCTGAAAACACCAGGGCCACGCTGTTTGTACGCGATCTTGCCGGGCGCGAAGTGTATATGCGTACTGTTTCCGGAAATGTGATCGTACTTGACATCAGCCCGCTTCCGCGAGGGGTTTATCTGCTTGAATTACGGAATGAGGAAGGACGGGGAATGACAAAACTTGTGGTGGAATAAGAGGCTGTTTAAATTCCATCTTTCAGCGCATGTTAGTGCCTGTCAGGCAAACACCGTACTGAAATCTTTTTTTTGCCGCGTGGCGGGATTGAGCTGCTGCTGCCAGAAAGCCTTTGTGGATGAAATGCGGCAGCGCAATGCACCGGCACCGGGCCTCACCGTAACCGTATTGTTTATGCCCATGAGTTTCATTTCTTCGGAAGAAATAAACCATGAAAGTGCGGGGCGAAACAACGCTGCTGCCAGGCTAAAAATGTAGTGGTTGAGCGTGTGCGTATGCACGCCCGCCATGCGCAGCAACTGCCCGAAATTATACACGTCTTTACCGCCTGCTTCTACAATGCGCTGCGCGGGTTCAGTGCTGATGATTTCGGCCACAAGGGTTGCAAAATCGTCGGCGGCGAGGGGTTGTACTTTTGTGCGCAGCACGGTGCCCGGCAGCCAGATGTGTTTGCCCAGCAGCTGCGCCGCTTTACGTAGTGTACGTATGCGCTGCACCAGCACGGTGCCGGGCGTACACAGTATCGACGGCCGTATCACCCAGGTACGTTCCTGCCCCAAAATCACAGCATCGGCAAGCGCCTTGCTGCGCAGAAACGCGGAGGGGTTAGTTCCGTCGGCACCCAATGCCGATACCTGAATGATGGCCGGGTTTCCCATTGCCGCCCGGTTTTGCAATATGGCCAGCGAGGTGCCGCCGTGTACATGAAGCAATTCTTTCTCGCTGCCACGCAGTGCACCAATACAATTGATAATTACATCCACCGGCCCCAGCCTCCACGGCTGCCGGTGTATGTCGAATATCACTGAATGCGCACGGCCACCTGCGCCCACACCTTCGAAGTGAAAATGTGCAGCGCGCACAGCGCCTATAATTTCGGCCTGGGGAAAATGTGTTTGCAGTTTGCAAAACAGGATGCGGCCGGCCTGACCGTTTGCGCCCAGAATCAGGATGCGCAACGGATTTCGCTTGCGGGTAGCCATGTGTAATCTATTTTTTGATCTACTACAAACGCACCCGCAAACCGGGCCGTTTCAAAGAAATTGGTTTCAAACAAATAGCCTTCGGCCGGGCGTATGGGCCAGCGTTCACGCAGGATACGCACCATTTGCACACGTCCGTTGTTTACCGAATAAGCGCGGTCAATGGTGGCAATGGTCTGGCGCAGTTCTTCGTTATCGTTTCCGCTGTGTGCCGTGTCAATAGCCCAGTTCAGAAATTTATCGCCGCTGCGCAACTCAAGCATGTTTTGGATAACATTGATTTTTGCCGGCGAGAAACGATAGTGTGTAAGCAGATTGCCGCCGGTTTTCATGAGCGGCTTATCGGTAAACGACTCGAGAAAATACACACCCTTTGCTTCGCCGCCATTGAGTTCCGAATCGTCTATCAGCAAACGAAAACCGGCGTGGTAGTAATTGAAGTCGAGCGCCTGCGGCATAAACGACGCGCGCATGTGTTGCAGGCTTACATTAATCATTGAAACAAGCGCACGGCCATTAAACAGCCGCAGTTTGAGCGGAGCAGGAAGACGATGCTGCACTTCGGCTGCATCCACATAAAAATTGATGAGGCGGATCTGATGCAGTTGTCCGCTGAAGGTGATGGGAATGTTTCGCAAGAGGTTCATACGCTGTAAATGAAGTGGATGTAATAATATGTAGTTGCGGCAGCCGAGCTCAGCAGAAGCGCAGCCCAAAGCACTGTCCAGCGTTGCGAAAGGCCCAGCAGCGCAGCACGGCGTATATGTCCGCGAAGCATAATGCTGCTGCTGGCAGCTATGCAAACGACAATGGCAACGAGGCCGGAACCCGGTGCGGCAAACAGCCATGCAATGCCGGGCAGCAGCACCAGCACGCCAAGCAGTTGCAGCATGGCTAAGTGGCCCCAGTAGTCCCACACGCTGCGGCGCAGGCTGGCGAGAGCGGCTGTCATTTGGAGTATCCAGCCTGCGCCGCAGGCAAACAGCGCGGCAGGCACAGTGTGTGTGGTATTTTGGCCGAGTGCATGCGCAAGACCCGCTCCCAGCGCCGCAGTAATCAACACCGCCGCGCACACGCAAAACACAATAAAGCGCGCCCGGCTCTGCAGCCTGAATTGCGGCGCACAGCTGTGTGCCAGCGTAGCATAACGGCGGGCCAGAATAATGCGGCGGTTGTCGGAAATGAATGAATACACGCGGCCGGCCATCCAACGCATCAGGCCTTTGGCAAACACACGCTGCAGCAGCGGCCAGCGGCGGCCCAGCAGATGCAGCAAAGCATCCACACCGTAAATGGTTGTGCCGCCGTTTACATCCACCAGCGGAATTTCGTTGCCCTGCCGCTGGTTGTCAACCCGGCACATAAACGATTCATTGTGCAATGAGGAAAACGTGCGGCGCTCATCGGCCTGTAAAATGCCCGCTTTGATGAATGCCGAAGAATAAGCCTCACAAAGCGGGCACTCGGCATCGTAGAGCAGAATTTTCTTTGCGGTGTTCATGGCTTAGTATTTTACCGTTTGCTGCTGTGCGTAGTACTGCTGGTAGTAATTGTTCCATGCCTGCGCGTTTTCCCATGCCTGCCGCGCCATTTCGTTTTGATAGGCAATCCAGAGCTGCGCCTGATACTGGCCGCCAAATTGCTGCTGCATGTAACTGGTTTGCTGAAATTGCTGCAGGCGGCTGTTGCTGTCGGTAAGCGATACAATGAAGTAGCAAAGCATTACCGCCAGCAAGCCAAGCATAACGCGATACGTGATGCCGATTTCGCCGGCAAAAAGCAACCAGATTGTAGCCACAGCTCCAATACCGGCAAAAATCCAGTAGAGTATATAAAACACAGTGTATCCGCCTTTTTTACCGTTTGCCGCCCGGTCAATAGAACTTATAAGCTGGGTAACCAGCAGGCCAAGCATGGTAAACAACGCTAAAGGCGAAAGAATAACCGTGAGCATGAAAAACAAAGAGAGAAACAGCAGCACGGCCTGCAGCGTGTTTTCTATGGTGGTTTGTGCGGTTTTCATGGCTTTGGGTTTTATATGCGTTTCTAATTACTTCATCATCTCCGCAAGGCGGTGGTTTTCTGCTATTTCAATTCTCTCCTGCTCAACTTCCTCGCTTTTATCAATTGTCCTGATTCCGCTGTAGTAATAAACAGCAATCAGAATTGATAGGCCCATTTGCGACAGAACACTATCACGGAATGAGGTTTGAGCCCAGATAAAACCGTTGATCATTGCCCACACAGCAACCATAATCCAGTAGGTGAAATAAAACCTTCTGTTGTTTGTTTTTTTCCCAATACTCTCTGCCGTTCGCAAAACAGCGCTGAGCAGCTGAATCAACGCGAGTAAAGGGAATAAAAACATCAGAAGCATCCAGCCTAAAACAGTTACGCCCACAATACCGATCAAAACCAATAGAATCAGCTGTAGCGTGCGGTCTGTATCTTTGATTAATGTTTTCATCTTGTTTCGTTTTTATGTGAGATATTATACTTTCAATAATTTTTGAACTATTGGGGCAAATTTTTTAGCGCATTAATTTCATGATGGTTCCAAGAAACCAGTTCTCGTCGGCCTTAATCATGGTATCAAGGGTTTTGTCGGCTTTAGTGCCGAGTTTGTAAATGCCTTCAACAGTGTCGTTGAATGCTTTTGCTTCACGGTCACCTTTAGCGGCCTCCACGTCGCGCAGGGCTTCCAGCGCATGCAGCATGGGCTCAAGCTCGCGTTTGCGGCGTTCTTTAGCTACCTGGCGGAAAACTTTCCAGATGTCTTTCTCGGCCACAAAAAACTCTTTCCGCTCGCCGGGACGAAGCTCTTTCTGCACCAGCCCCCAGTCGATAAGCGCACGCACATTAAGGTTTGCATTACCTCGGGAAATACTAAGCTGCTCCATAATTTCCTCGGCACTGAGCGCATCGGGCGAAATGAGCAACAGCGCATGCACCTGCGCCATTGTACGGCTGATGCCCCAGCTTGATCCGAGGGTGCCCCAGGCCTGTATAAACTTCTCTTTCGCTTCGTCGAGTTTCATGATTCAAATGTAAATACGTTTTTTGAACTTTCAAAACTTTTTGAAAATTATTTTTGTTCCCGGCCCGAAAACAAAACGGCGACCCGTTTGCGGATCGCCGTTTTATATATAAATGTGACTTTGGTTAGTTCACACGCTCTTTGAGCAGGTGTACAAAGCTGGCAAAGTTGTAGGTTTCTTCGTCGTAGCCAACTGCGGTGATCGTGTAGTAGTACACACCATCTTCAGCCATGTTACCTGCGCCGGTAAGACCATTCCACACGGTAACATCCTGCTGGCCGCCGGGTAAACCGCTCACATTGCCTTCATAAACTTTGTTACCCCAACGGTTGAAGATAATTACGTCGATGCTCTTCACCGCGTTTACACTAAGCTGGAACTCGTCGTTGCGGCCATCGCCGTTGGGCGAGAACACGTTCGGAATGGTAATCTGGGCCTGTTCAACAACAGTAATGTAAATGGCGGTAATTACTTCGCAACCCTGAATATCGTTCCAGCCGGAGAGATACACGGTATATACACCGGGCGAGGTGTAAGTGAACGAGGGACTCTGCTGGTTTGAGGTGCTTTGCAAACTGTCGCCAAAGCTCCAGGCATAGTTATTTACACCCGGCGATGAGGTTGCGTTGAAATTAACCGTGAGCGGAGCCACACCAAAAATAGTGCTGGCATTGGCTTGTACGGTAGCCGTGTTTACAGTATTAATAGTAACCGGACCGCTGTTTACACAGCCGTTTGCATCTGTTGTTACTACGTTGTAGGTGCCGCCGGTGAGTCCGGTTATGGGCATACTGTTGTAAGTTTGGTTGTTAACCTGGAAAGTAAACGGACCTGTACCGGCAAGCACTGCCTGCTGGGTAATGGTGCCGGTGCTGTCGCCACAGTTTGACGGTGTGGTTTCCAGATAAATTTCGGGTAGCGGCAGAATGGTGATGTTTACCGTTGCCGTGTCTGTACAACCGTTCGCATCGGTACCGATTACGGTGTAGCTGGTATTGTTGGGCGGGTTGGCAGAAGTCTGACCCGAGTTGGGGTTGCCTAGGCCAACTGTGGGAATCCACTGGAAGTTGGCTGCGCCAGCAGCAGTAAGGGTTGTGTTTGAACCCGCACATACTGTATTATCTGTGGCAGAGGCCGTAACGTTGGGCAACGAGAATACTGTTACCTGAACCACATCGGTAGAAATACAACCGTTGGCCGAGGTTACTGTAACCGAATAAGACGCCGGGCCGGTTGTAGGTTGAACGGTAACGCTTGAGCCCGTGGTTGAACCCACAATGCCGGGGCCTGTCCACGAATAGGTTGAACCGGCAGCCTGCGGGGGCACACCTATTGTTCCCTGCGTTCCTGAACAGATAGAGAAGTCGGGGCCGGCGGTAATTGACTGTACCGGGTCAACAACAACAGTTACCGTGTCGGTATCAATACAGCCGTTGGTGTTTGCAGTAACCACGTAGGTGGTAGTAACAATCGGGTTAACGGTGTATGTGGCGCCGGTAAAGGGTCCGGGAGTCCAGGTGAATGTGGTGCTGCTTTGTGCGGTGGCCGTGAGTATTGATGTGCCACCAGCGCAGATGGGGCTGGCCGATGCGGTGGCACTTACCTGCGGCGGAGCAGTTACCGTTACTGTTACAAAAGCTGTATCGCTACAGCCGGCTCCGTTTGTACCCACCAGTGTGTAGGTGGTGGTTACTGTGGGATTAGCTGTGGCGTTGGCCTGTGTAGTTGAACCGAGGATGCCTGATGCCGGCTGCCAGCTATACGACATGCCGGGCTGGCCGGTGGCAATAAGAATGGTTTGTGAACCCGAGCAGATGCTTACGTTGGGGCTTGCCGTTACCTGAGCCGGAGCCACAAATACGGTTACCTGATCATCGTCGTCGCAGCCGAGTGCGTTGGCGGCAATAAGTGTGTAAGTGGTGGTAGCAGAGGGAGAAACGCTGATGCTGCTGGTGGTCTGGCTGGTTGACCACTGATAGGAGGTACCGCCGGAACCGTTAAGCGTTGCTGTGCCACCGGGGCAAATGGTAATATCGGGCCCCGCATTGGCTGTGGGCGCCGGACTCACGGTAACCGGAACGATGTTAGACGCTGATGTGCCGCAGCCTGAGCCGTTGGGCCAGCCTGTACCGGTAACAATGGCCTGATAGAACAGTGTGGAGCTGATTGGCCCGGTATTATACGTGGGCGAAGTGGCTCCGGCTATTGTAAAGAAGGTGTTCGGCAAACCGGTAGTGGACACATACCATTGCAGGTTTGGCGAAGTGTTTCCCTGAAGCAGAATTTGCGACGTATCGCCTGCACAAATGATGTTCGGGTTTGAAGAGGCCACACCGGCAATGGGCGGAGGCCCTACGGTGAGACCCACTGTATCATCGGCAGAAGTAATTGTTACACAACCACCGGTAACTGTTACGGTGTAAGTGATGTTGGTAGCGCCAAGCACAACCTGCGGGTTTTGCTGGTTGGGCGAACCGATAATGCCCGAAACGGGGGCCCAGGAATACTGGAATGTGGCGCCGGGGCAGCCGCCGGTAATATTAGCCTGAAGCTGAATTACATCGCCCGGACAGCCGGCATAAAGACCAGCGCTGGATGCCTGAATGGTAGTTACCGGAGGTGAGCCGGGCGTGGTAAACGCTACCGCCGTGGACCATGCACTGCCTGTAGTTGCAGAGGCCTCCACAAACTCCCTTATTCGATAGTAATAGGTCGTTCCCGGACACAGCTGTGCGTAAGGAATAAACACCGGAAAATAAGGCTCGAGGACACAAGCCTCGGCTGACGGTGGATTAAGGGTGGAGTGGTACCACGGATTAGTACCCCATAACGGCGAGTTCGGAGCCGGGGGGGTTCCAATAAACGACGTGGGAGAACAAGCCACTTCTACTTCCATCCAGTAAGGCCCGCAACCGCAGGTAGCCGGGTCTGAATCGCCCGTAAGGGTAAGGCCGGTGGGCGATGTGGTTGCTACCACATTTAGAATGGGTAACGCGTGGCAGGCTTTTGCCTGCTGGGCCGCTCCGAAAAGCAATGCCATCAGCATAAACAAGGGAAGAAAAAGCCGCCTTGAGGGTTTGTAAGGGTGTTTCATGTGTGTTTTTTTTGCCAATAAATACACGACCCATGCCTTGGGTCTGCGCACCTATAACTACAAAACAAAGAAAAGTTTCTGGTTATTTGTTAACAAATATAGAAAAATAGGGATACAAATCTTAGCCTTTAACCCTACTTTTATCCACACCTCACTATTAAAATTCTTCTCCGTCTCCTTTCCCGAATTTTTAGATTATTCATTTGTGTTTCTGTAATGGCAAAAAAAAACCGAAAACAACGCCACCTTTTTGAAGATATTCTTGAAGTATTAAACAGTCATCCCGGCAAAGCCTGGAATTATAAACAACTCGGAGCCGCACTGGGCGTTACTGAAAAAGAAGAGCGGCAGGCACTGATTCTGCTGCTCGACGACTTCACAAAAAAAGGGCTTGCCGAAGAAGTGGAACGCGGAAAGTTCCGCAGCAAAACGTCTTCACGCATGGTGCAGGGCCGGGTGGATATGACCCAGTCGGGCGCAGCGTATGTAATTCCCGAAGAAGGCGGCGAAGATATTTTTGTCCCCGCCCGCTATACCAACAGTGCGTTTCATGGCGACATTGTAACCGCCAAGGTGTTTCACCGCAAACGTGGCGACGGACGCGAAGAGGGCGAAATTATTGACATTGTAACCCGCGCCCGCACCGAGTTTGTGGGCACACTGCATATTGAGGCCCGCGTGGCTTTTCTTGTGCCGGATAACCGGAAATTGCCGGATTTTCTGATTCAAAAAGACAAAATCGGGAAAGCAGCCGAAGGGCAGAAAGTGGTTGTAAAACTTACTGCCTGGGACGATCCTTCTGATTTGCCCCACGGCGAAGTGGTGGCCGTTTTGGGTAATGCCGGCGACAACAACACCGAAATGCACGCCATTATGGTGGAATACGGCCTGCCGTGGAAATTTCCCGCCGATGTGGAGAAAATGGCCGACCGCATTCCTACGGAAATTACGGATGAAGAAATTGCCAAACGCCGTGATTTCCGCCACGTAACCACCTTCACCATTGACCCGGTGGATGCGAAGGATTTTGACGACGCGCTTTCTGTGCGCAAACTAGAAAACGGACATTGGGAAGTTGGTGTACACATTGCGGATGTGTCGCATTACATGAAGCCGGGCTCGATTATCGACAAGGAAGCCGTAGAGCGCGCCACATCGGTGTATCTGGTGGATCGCGTGGTGCCGATGCTGCCCGAAATTCTCTCGAATTTTGTGTGTTCGCTGCGGCCCAATGAAGATAAGCTCACGTTCTCGGCTGTTTTTGAACTCGACGAAAACGCCACCATTCACAACGAATGGTTTGGCCGTACGGTTATTCACTCGGTGCGGCGCTATGCGTATGAAGAAGTGCAGGAAATTCTCGAAGGCAAGCCCGGCGATTTCAGCGAAGAACTTTTGCTGCTCGACAAATTGGCCAAGAAGCTGCGCGACGAGCGCATGAAAAACGGCTCCATTACGTTCGACCGCGAAGAAGTAAAGTTTCATCTCGATGAACACGGCAATCCGACCGGCGTGTATTTCAAAGTCATGAAAGACTCGAATCAGCTCATCGAAGATTTCATGCTGCTGGCCAACCGCCGTGTGGCTGAGTTTGTGACGCTGCGCCGCCGCGCGGGCGAAACCGCCGCCGAAAAGAAAAAGCAGGTACACGATTTGCGCCGCCCGTATGTATATCGCGTTCACGCCGCACCCGATCCGCAGCGCGTAAAAGAGTTTTCGGAATTTGTGGGCACGTTTGGCTATAAACTTCAGACCGGCAACGAGCAGCTCATTTCGCGCTCACTCAACAAGCTGCTGAGTGATGTGAAAGACAAGCCCGAGGCCAATATGATTGAAACGCTGGCCATACGCGCCATGGCCAAGGCTATTTACACAACCGACAATATCGGCCACTACGGCCTGGGCTTTAAGTATTACACGCATTTCACCTCACCCATACGCCGCTACCCGGATGTACTTGCACATCGCCTGCTGCAATATTATCTGGACGCGGATGCCGGCCGCAAGTCAGACGAGGCGCCCATGGACAGCGCCGTGCTTGAGCAGCTGTGCAAACACAGTTCCGACCGCGAGAAAATGGCGGCCGATGCCGAACGCTCTTCGATAAAATACAAACAGGTGCAGTTTCTGCAGGATAAAATCGGCGGACTGTTTGACGGCATGGTGTCGGGCGTTACGGAGTTTGGCTTCTTTGTGGAACTGGCCGAGAGCAAGTGCGAGGGCATGGTACACATCAGAACGCTTTCGGATGACCGTTACTTTTTTGAGCAGGAGCGTTATTGCTTACGCGGCGTAAGAAGCGGCCGCACGTTTTCGCTTGGCGATAAGGTGCGCATCGTAGTTAAAACCGCCGACCTGATTAAAAAACAACTTGATTTTGAACTGGCCGATATGCCGGCGAAAGCGGCTTCGGGCAGCGGCAGCGGGTTTAAAATTACCGGCGGCTGGGACGAAACAAAACCGCGCAGAAGTGGTGGTAAAAATGATAAGGGAAACAGGCCAAAATCGGGGAAAGGGAAGACCGGCGGGAAGCGGCGGTAGGCGTTGGCTGCATTTGGTGCAGATGCTTGGGTGCATTTTTGTTTTCGCAGTATATCTGTTGCCTGTTCGTTTGCATGCGCAAGCAGGAGATAGTCTCTCCAATCGCATTGATACAATTTCAACATCCGGTAATTCGGCGCGCTTTTTTTTATGCAAATGGAATTACACCGGCCAAAATGTATCCGGCATTTCCATTATCGGCTCTACAGATTATTACGGACAAAACACATCCGGCTACTGCATAAATGGCCTTGAACTGAGTATTGATGGCGGCGCGAAACAGCTGAATGGCTTGGGAATAGGTGTGGGTTTACTATCCCCTTACGGAATTGTAAACGGGGTTTTGTTTAACCCGTTCTTTACCACAGCTTCTCATTTGCGAGGAATGGCAGGCCCTTGTTTAGCAATTGATGTGGATACGCTGGACGGTTTAGCGCCTTTTTCTTTATTTGCAGCAAACAGTAAGCTTAACGGGTTTTCCGCCGCCGGTGTTTGGCAAACCTCATCAATTGCTAACGGAGTTGTTTTAAGCGGCATCGGGCATCGATATGATGCTTCGTTTATCGGATTTGCGGGTTGTGGCATTGTGGGTATATACGGCGGGGATTTTCAAGGCTTTACTGTTTCAGGAATTGGGAATCATTTTAACGGCAATGCTTCAGGTCTTGCGTTATCTGCAATTTACAACAATGCGTCGCAGGGTTTTAACGGCTTTTCCGTTTCGCTGCTGCGCAATAAAAGCAGGGGACAATTCAACGGCTTGCAGACCGCAGCGTTCTGCCGGACTGAAAAGCTTTCCGGTGTTCAGTTTGGATTAATCAATCGCAGCAACCGCGTTTCGGGTGTTCAGTTTGGGCTTATCAATATTATTCATTCCAACCCGAAAGGGCGGCGGGTGCTACCAATTGTGAATTGGTGCATTTCGGCGATGAAAGACACTGTTATTTCAGGGCAAAAAGATAGCCTCGCCCGTTATCGTATATATGGACCAGACGGTTTTCTGAAGCATGAATATTTTTTGAAAAATGGTCTGCTTCATGGTGTGGAAAATTTTTATCTGACAAGGAATAAAATTGAAAGATCGGTTTCGTGGCAGAACGGGAAAAAACACGGCTGGGAAGTTGATAACCTTGATCCGGATTTAACAGCTTTGTTTTGGGAAAATGACAGTTTGCTTATTATTCGCCATACGATTAAGCTTCCGGTGCAAGATGAGATAACAATCGGCACCTGGTTTCTGGAAGAACATACAAGCGGAAAGCGAGTGGTGTTTCTTGTAAGAGCTATTCAACAAGACACTATTAATCGCATTGTAAATGGGATAAGAGAAGGTCTGCATTTTCTTGGAATAGCGGGGCGTGCCGCTGTTTGGGGAAACTTCTCCTCAGGGAAAATTTGTGGAGTGTATATTGAGGACCCGTCAGGGAAAAAAATTCCCGGTAAAATCAATGAAACTTTGCCGTTAAATTTTGAAGTAATAATCACAATCCGTGAGAAAACCCTTTTTGATTATGACGAATATCAATCAAATGCTGTTTCATATGTTTTATATCCCTTTTTCCCTGAAAATTGCAGAATAACGATTTCTCTTTTTAATACCGCTAATGAGCTTTTATTTAACGAATGTGTAATTAAAGAAAAAACAAAATTTACACGGCGCGATACGAGTTGCAGCTATTTTAGCACTGAAGAATACAACAACAAACAGAAGGTGTATTACTGGAACAGCGATTCTGTAACAAGCACCTACAGAAATGGAAAGTTAGCCTTCTCCCAACTATTGAGTCCCGAAAAAACGACGTCACGCGAAAATGGGAGTCGAGTTGTAGTGACAAAATCGGCTACGGTGTATTACAAAAATAATCAGCGTGCCGCTTACCAAACAAAAGACACCTTACTACTATATAGCAAGCGAGGCAAGCCTGTATTAAGCATATTGGGCGACTCAACAACCTTTTTTCGAAAAGACGGAAGCGAACTTTTGTTTTACTGCCCGGAGTATAGAAGATATAGCAGCCGCAGCGGAAAAATAATTGCGGAGCGATTTGGGGATTCGCTTGTAAAATATGATGATGCTGGAGAATTGAGCTACTATGCTCTAATTGATCACGATTCTGTTCGTGTGTACGCTGCCGGAGATACTATTGAATCTATTTCAGGACACATCTTCACCGCTAACATGTTCTACATTAAGGAATTTAAGCACATTGTCGGCGAGATGGAGATGGTGTGTCTCGTATTAGGCAACTCTGATTTTGAACACTGGTGCGGTAAACAATCAATACGTGTTTACGAAATAAAAAAATCTGTTTCTCCCTATTTCAGATGGCCAGAGTGCTATTTTGATTCCTCAAAATAGTTGAAAAAGCTCGTTTGTGAAACGCAAATAATGAACTCCCGGTAATTCTTGCTTCTTGTATTTTCTAGATTGCAGTAGTTCTTTTCCGTTTTTGTATCTTGCATTGTCCCAACCCCGTTTCTCAATGAAAAAAACTATCCTCGTTTTCTTCGCCTCGTTTCTGTTTGTGTATGGAAAGGCGCAGTATGTAACCATTCCGGACACTGCTTTTGCAAACTGGCTGCAGACCTACTATCCGTTCTGTATGAATGGAAATATGCTTGATACAACCTGCAGCACAATTACCGGAGAGACGGGAATAACCATTTCGAACCCGAACATTGTTAACTTATATGGTCTGCGGTATTTCTATTCTTTGATCATACTCGACGTAAGTTACTGCACGTCGCTCACTACGCTGGATAATCTTCCCTCCGGCTTATTTACACTTGGTGCGATTGATTGTCCGCTGACCACATTGCCGCCGCTTCCACAGGGCTTATCAGATATTACATTGCGGAATGCGAATATTACAAGCTGGCCGGTATTTCCTCAAAGTCTTAGCGCATTTATCTGCGATAATTGTGGCCTCACCTCTTTACCTGCTTTACCTGCCACATTATGGCAATTGCGGGTATTTAATAACTCGCTTACGTCTATTCCGCCGGGCTATAACGGATTGTCTGCGCTTGGTGTGAGTGGCAACCAGCTCACCTCATTGCCGCCGCTTTCTTCTGGCCTTTTAGACCTGAAATGTGCCAACAACCAGCTTACTTCCATTCCGGCGCTGCCCTCAAACCTGTACGGGCTTGATTGCGCGGGCAATCAGCTTACCGCACTGCCAGCTTTGCCTCCTTTGCTAGGCACACTTATCTGCGACGGCAATAATCTGAATACGCTTCCTGTATTACCGCAGAACTTAGGCGTGCTGTTTGCTTCCGGCAACAACCTTACTTCGCTGCCCTCAATTCCGGCATCATTAAGTCAGCTCGATGTTTCATCCAATCAGCTTTCTGCTTTACCTGTTTTGCCAGCGACAATGAGCCTGCTTAAATGCGCAAACAATTTGCTAACACAGATAGACAGCTTTCCCCGCAATCTTTTTTTGCTCGACTGCAGTTCAAACCAGTTAACCTGTTTGCCTCAGCTGCCGGATCCGGCAGGTTTTCTGAGCGGTACTGTTTTGCCCAATCCGTTGCAGTGTTTACCCAACTACACCGCCTGGATGACCAGTCAGCCCGCTTTGCTCTCCATGCCTTTGTGCCTGCCGTCGAACCCGGGCGGCTGTCCGGTGGTGAATGCGGTGTATGGCGCTGTGTATGATGATCTGAATAGCGACTGCATTTTTTCTGTAAGCGACGCGGCCCTGCAGCATGTTACGGTGCGGCTTTTGAACAGTGCGGGCAGTCCGGTTTATCAGAGCAGCACAACAGCTTCCGGCGCATACGGGTTGCCGTCAGGTTCTCCCGGTAATTTCACTTTACAGGTTGATCAATCAACCGTTCCGTTTCTTTCTTCTTCGTGTCCGGGAGGCTTTTCGCAAAACATTTCGTTAACCGGAAACAATCCGGTAGTTCAGGGGCTTAATGTGGAAGCCGGATGCACGGGAAGTTATGATCCGGCGGTGCTTTCGGTGCTTACAACGGGCATGGTGTTTCCGGCACAACTTCATCAGGTGCGGGTGTTGGCTGGCGATCTTTCTTCGTTAACCGGCTTTCCGTGCGGGGCCGGGCAAAGCGGACAAGTAACCGTAACGATATCCGGGCCGGTGAGTTATGCTGGTATTCTTCCCGGCGCTCAAACTCCGGTGCAAAGCGGAACAACCTTTACCTATACGGTCAGCAATTACGGCACATTTGATCTTGACGCTGCCATCGGGCTTGAGTTCCGCACAGATTCGCTGGCGCAGATTGGCGACACGGTTTGTGTTTCAGTAACTGTTACGGGTACCGGAACAGATGTTTCGCCGGGGAATAATGTGTTGAACTATTGTTATCCGGTTACTAATTCATACGATCCTAACCAGAAAGAAGTGTTCCCCGGCGTGGTTTCTCAGGGTTACAATGGCTGGTACACCTATACTGTGCATTTTCAAAACAACGGCACTGCTCCTGCCCTTAACATTGCCGTTGCCGATCAGCTCAGCAATCTGCTTGATTCTTCTTCGTTTCAATTTCTTGCTGCAAGCCATGCATACAACTGGTCGCTTTCGGGTCGTAAGCTGAATGTGTACTTTCCGAATATTCAGCTTACCGACAGTGCCACCAACTATGCCGCATCGCAGGGCTGGTTTCAGTTTCGGATAAAGCCGGCAGGTAATTATCCGTTTGGAACGATTATACCAAACTCGGCCGCCATTTATTTCGATTTCAATGCGCCGATTATTACCAATACGGCATTGGTTAATTATAACGGGCCTATTGGTATAGCAGAGCCTGTGGTCGAACTGCCGCTGCGGGTTTTCCCTAATCCGGCCGCCGAAACCATTACGGCTGTTACTTCTGTGGTCGATGGCTCAGAGCTGCGTTTGTATTCGCCGCTGGGAGGTGTGGTGTATGCGCAGCAGGTAATGGCTTCGGCCACCGAAATAGATTTGCGTGCGCTGGCTGCTGGTGTGTATGTGCTTGAATTGCGCAGCGGAAACGCTGTGCGGCGCGAGAAGGTAATTTTGGTGCATTAAATGCCGGCTATTTTGTTCATTCTATTTTTCTACATGCCTGTTACTTTTTCCGCATCCGGCGTTATTGACTTTGTATATAAGACTTATAGCGCGCCTTTTACTGATGAATAAGGAGCTGTTCTTTTCCACAAGTCGCACAAAAGTCTGATGTATATTAAATCAATCTTGTCTTTACATGCGAACCTTGTTTTCCGTTTTTTTGCTTGGCATGGCCATCCTCACACATGCCCAACCGAAAGATTCTTTAATGGTTTTTGCCTTATCCGCAACAAGCACCGGGCCTTCTTTAGAGGGTATGATTTACCACATAAACGCACCGGACGGCGTTTCGTGTTCTTTTGTAGTACGGGAAGCACACGGCGATTCGGTAAATCTTACCATTAATGGAAAAAAACAGGGCCCACACCTGATTTACGAAGGGGCGGCCGATGGTTCGTTGTGGGCTTAGTATGTTACCGATTCGCTGGTTTCTTTTTTTGTAGAAGATGACCGGTTTCACAAAAAAATCGTGTCATCCTATCAAAAATCCACCAACCTGTTTGATGTGGATATTACTATTTCCGAGAAATCACTGCGTTACTATGATCTGTGGGAACCGGAGAAATATGTTATTGCTGCATTTCAAGCACTTAAATCAGGAACCGGCATGCACATTGTCCTTCGCGGCGAAGGGCGCACAGTGTTGTGCGAGGCTTACGGATTTATATCTGATTCGAGCGTTGTGCTCATTAAATCAGATTCTTCCTATACCCGTACTATTTTTTACAGCAACAAGCTTAGCCGTGACGACAAATATTATAAGGTGTTTATTCACAATCGCCGTTCGGCAGATGACATTAGACTGCCGGCTTCTACTCATGTGGTGATTGCCCTGAAAAACGATTCTGTGTGCGATTTCGGCGGTTTTATGCACACGTCGGACATACTTGCAAAAACTATTTATTATAGGAACGGCAACCCCGCCATTACCGAAACCCACGACAGTATCCTGTATTTCAACCGCAGGGGGCTGCCTGTACTGCAAGTTTATACCGATTCTGTTGTTGTTTGCAGAGATAACGGCAGCCGGCAGTTTTTACTTAAACCAAACTACCGGTGCTACACAAACAGACGAGGGCGAGTTATATCCGAACGATTTGGCGACTCGCTGGTACGTTATGATAACGCAGGTAAGCTTAGGTATTATGCCCTCACATCCAATGATTCCATACACGTATTTTCGGACAATGGTGTTACACTTTTTTCCGGGCCGCTGATTATGTATATGGGATTTTCAAAGGATGCTCATTTTGAAGTGTCGAACAAACGGGAAATAAAATCGGGCGAGGATGTACTGTTTCTGTTTTTGACAGATGAAGTATTATTTACACATTACCGCAATTTTTCGCCGCGTATTCCCGACATGGAGCATCTTCCGGGCAGTCCTTATCCGTATTTGTATTCGGGGTCTATTTTTGCACATTAACCTGCGTTTTTGAATAAGGAGCACGAGTTTATGCACTATACTTATATTTAGTGCTTTCGTTAAACTGCCATGCTCCGTTACCTTACTGCCTGTTTCCTGTTTTGTTTACTCGCGCTCCTTGCCACCTGCAAATACGCTCCTTATGTAAAATACTACACCGCCCGCAAAGGCCATCAGCCCCGGTTTTGGCGGCACGACAGACTCATTGGCGCGACCAACGCTTTCCGCACGTGTTACGATGTAACGCACTACGCACTTAATGTAAAGCCCGACTTTATGCAGCAGCGGCTGGCGGCCAACATGACAATTTCGTTTACCGCGCTGAATGATTTTGATACGCTGCTGCTTGATCTGCATCCGTGCTACAAAATTTCAACGATTACCGCCCCGGCCGGAAAGGTGCGTTACTACCGCAAGCGTAATGCGCTGTTTGTAGTATTCAACACGCGGCAGCAAAAGGGCGCAGCAAACGCAATCAGCATCAGTTACGAGGGCAAACCAATAACGCTGGCCGGGTTTTGTCCGGTAGTCTGGAACACCGACCGCAACGGTGTGCCGTGGTATGCCACCATTTGCGAAGGAATAGGCGCACACCACCTGTGGCCCTGCAAGGATTTGCTCTACGACGAGGCCGACAGCTCGTCGGTTTGCATTACCGTGCAAAACGGCCTTACCGCAGTGAGCAACGGCATACTTGTAAAAACCGAAACGCGCGGCAACGAAACAACATTTTACTGGAAGGCCTCCAACCCGATAAATGTGTACAACATTTCGTTTGCGGTGGGCAATTACACCAAAGTAACCAAGACTTACGAAAACACCTCGGGACCACACGAACTGAACTGTTATGTACTTGCCCACCGCGCCGCCGATGCCGAAAAGCACCTGGAGCAGCTGAAAGACATGTTTGCCTTCCTGGAAAATACGTTTGGGGAATATCCCTGGTACAACGATGGCTACAAACTGGTGCAAACTCCGGGAGGCGCATCAATGGAGCACCAGACCAGCATTCACTACTCCGGCATTTTCCGCAACAACGGTATGGGTGTTGACGCGCTGCTGCTCCACGAAACTGCGCATGAGTGGTTTGGAAACAGCATAACCGCTGCCGACTACGGCGATTTGTGGCTGCACGAAAGCTTTGCCACCTACTGCGAATGGTTGTACACCGAACATAAATCGAAACCCGAGCATTACACCGCTTTTGTAAATTATCACCTCGCTAATGCCGGCGGAAAAGTGATTTACAACAAAGCGCCCGTTGCCAAAAAAACCGGTGTGCGTTACATGGCGCTTGTGGCCGACCGCGATCAGGATATTTACAACAAAGGCGCGGCCATGCTGCATAGTTTGCGTTGGACGTTTCAAAACGATTCGCTGTTTTTTGGTATGGTGAAAGCGTATTACGCCAAACACAAAAAATCGCAAATCACCACCGCCGATTTTATTGCGTATGTAAACAGCTTCACCGGCAAAGATTACGGCTGGTTTTTTAATCAGTATTTGTTTGATTACCGTGCGCCGGAACTTAACTACTACATCACTGTTGCCGGAAACACACAAACACTGCATTACCGCTGGAAAAATACGGTGCCGGGCTTTGATAAAATGCCGGTACGGGTAATTTGCGGCGATGAAGCACGATTAATTTATCCTTCGGCGAAAGCGCAAACCGAAACGTTTGGAGGAAATGTGCCGTTGTCGTTTTTCGGGGCGGGGGGGTATTGTGAGTATCTGAGGAAAAAGTGAACTTGATTAAAAAGATTTACTCTTCAAGATAACCTGAGTAGAAATTTGTTTACGTTGTTCTTCTTTAATTCGTTGGGCCAATGAAATAACCTTTGCGGTTGGTGTCGCATTTCCATTATCAAAGTCAAGTACGAGTTGCTTATCTATTGACTCTTCGGATTTGTTTTTCTTCTTCTTAGACATTTTTATCTGTTATTCCTGGTAAACCTTTCTCTGTTAATGTGTGAATAGCTTGTTGTTCTAATGTTGTTAATGCTTGTAAAGTTAGCGGATTTTTAGGCTTAATTGTCTTTTTATTATGAACAGCTAATTTGCCGCCTTCTTTACGTGGTTTACTGCTAAAGAAAAACTCCTGATACCGTCTTGGTGCTACTCCATCGTATATTAATATTTTAACCTTGTCGGACTCTGTTTCTTTTTCTGTTAACGAGTCATTATGGAGTTCTATACACAAACTTTTTACGTAAGGTTCTATAAAATACACTTCTTCTATTCCTGCAGCAACAATATGTCTTGCGCAATTATGGCAAGGATATGTGGTGGTAAATAATTTTCCCCCTCTCATCTGGGTTCCTGTTTTTTGACTCCCTGAAATGATTGCAAGCATTTCTGCATGAACTGATCTTGAAAATTCAATCAGGTCTTTGAGGGGCGACTCTTCCCGAAGTGTTTTAAGTATGATGTTTCTGATCTCTTGTTTGTCTTTCTCTCCATTGTCTATCAACTCCTGAAATACTTTTGTGTTCAGTATTTTATCGGTTGCTTTTTCAGAAATATCATCTTTCCTGGAATCATTAAAGCAAATGCCTTTCTTCCAGCATCTTTGATCCTCTTTACTGTCTTCTCTATATACCCCTCCTTTAAATTGAGGTACATCATTCCATCCCTCTGATAATATCCGGTATTCTTTATCAGTTATAGACGCTCCAACCTGTCTTGATAAACAAGCCGAATTAGCAGCCGCTGATTTTGCCACATACATAGCTGTTTCTTCGGGCAGAGGGGTTACAACAGGTATATCAAATATCAACTCCAGATATCTTTTAATCTTTTCTGGAATTTTATCTTTATTTTCTTCTGATACCCTTACAAAAAAGTCGGCCTCAATGAATGTGTTTCTTACGTTTTGCCCGTCATTATTGTTTTCGTATTCGTCATGCTCAACTAAATCTATTGCCTCCGATTTATTAATCGGTTTTGCTGTAAGATTTTTTATTCTTTGTTCTTTTGGAGAAAAGACACTGAACATATAGAAAATGTCTCTGTACAAGGCTCGTAAAACCTGTAGTTCTTCTTTATTTTTAATCGAATCTATGATGTAGCATTTTCTTTGACTTGTAAATTCTTCGGGGCTCATTTCTGTTGAGTTGTCAGGGTGTCGGTCAGAATAAATATCGCGAATTGCATAATCAATTAGTATTGAATTTAACTTATACTTTTTGCGAAATTCATTTCCTCCCCTAATCTTATTCATCATTTTTGTGTATTCGGCTGATTTTCCCTTCTCCATTTCGTCAGAGTCTGGTATTCTGTCGCTTACTTTTAAATGAATTACGGTATAGCCATATTCATCGGAAAGCTGTTTCTTTAACTGTTCTATTACTTCATGTTTCAACGACCCAATCGGCGAGCAAATACCTATCACAATCTCTTCCGTAAGTGTATTCTCTATCTTCTCCCGGGTTGTTTTGCCCTTATTGTTCTCGTTAGCCCGTTCTGATGAGACATAATTTACTGCTTCCATATATTTCTTATTATTTTCACAATATACATCAACAAAAAGCGAAAAATCCGGCTTGGATTTATTTCCAAACCGGATTTTTCAACAGATTTAGTTAGGTTCTACACCTGATTAATCTTCTTCGCCAGCTCATCTTTATACGAGCCGCCAATGGGAATGGGCTTTTTCTCGTCTTCGAGCATCAGGTTGGGTGGCTCGATGGAAACGATTTTATCAATACGCACAATGAACGAGCGGTGAACGCGCACAAACTCGTTGGGCGAGAGTTTGCGTTCAATGTCTTTCATGGTGGAATGGATGGTGTAGCGGGCGTTTGAGGTGTTGATTACTACGTAATCCTTGAGCGCTTCGATGAAGTAAATATCGCGGGTGCGCACTTTTACGAGGCGTGAGTTTGATTTTACGAAGATGATGTCTTTACTGTCTTTGTTTTCTACAATGGAGTAAAGGAAATCACGCTCTTTGCGCATGTCGCTTTCTTTCTGGTGCTTGTAAAGCGCCATTTCAATGGAGGTGCGCAGATCTATTTCTTTAAACGGCTTGATGATATAGCCGTAGGGTTCAGTAATTTTTGCCTTGCTCAGCGTGCTTTCGTCGGCGTAGGCGGTAAGGTAAATGATGGGAATGCTGAAACGCTCGCGGATTTGCTCGGCGGCTTCAATTCCGCTCATGTTTCCTTTGAGCATAATATCCATCAATACCAGATCGGGTGTGTGCTCTTCTGCGGCGCGTATGGCATCTTCGCCATTGGAGCAGATCGCCACTACATTGTACCCCAGTTTGCGCAGGCTCATCTGGATATCTTTGGCTACAATGCTTTCGTCCTCGACGATTAGAATATTTGTTTTTGACATGCTGACTTACTGATTTGCAGGGATGCTGGTAAATTCGATGGTGAATTTAGCGCCTTTTTTGTTTTCCAGCTTTATTTTCCCATTGATTTGTTCAACAAGTGTAACTACAAGTTGAAGTCCGAGTGATTCGGTATTACGATAATCCACTGTTTCCGGAAGCCCTGAACCGTTGTCGGCAATAACAATTTTGATATTTCCCTTATTTTCAGTGAGGGTGAGGGAGATCTTGCCGTTTTTAGTCTTGCGGAACGCATATTTGAGTGAATTTGACAGCAATTCGTTGATAATAAGCCCGCACGGAATGGCCGTGTCAAGGTTGAGCTGAATTGGCGCCAGACTAAGTTCAAGCTCTGGAGGCGACTCTGTGCTTGCATACGAATGCATCAGGTTCCTTGTTACATTTCCGATGTAGTCGGCAAAATTGATATTGGAGAAATCTTTAGTCTGGTAAAGGCTTTCGTGCACAAAGGCCATTGATTTTATCCGGTTCTGGCTTTCATGCAGGAGTTCGAGCGTTTTATTATCGCGTACGTATGCTTTTTGCAGGTTGAGAATGCTGGAAATAACCTGAAGGTTGTTTTTTACGCGGTGGTGCACCTCTTTAAGCAGCACTTCCTTTTCTTTGAGCGACTGCCGGAGATTTTCGTCAATGGCTTTCTTCTCGGTAATGTCGTGCGCAATGCAGGAAAGCTCAATGATATCGCCATTTTCGTTGCGAATGGGGTTGAGATAAACTTCGCGCCAGGTTACCTGACCGTTTTTATGCTCGAATTTCGATTCGAAATACTGGGGCATTCCGGAAAATGTGGCCTTGAACTTTTCGTCCCAGAAGTTTGAATATGTTTCTCCGGTACGCAGCTTCACTTCTTCGATATCCATACCCACGTAAGGCCTAATTCCGTAAGCGCGCATAATCCAGTCCGACTGCTGCTTATTGAACGAGGTCATTCTGTGCTGGCGGTCGGCCGTCCAGATCATGTGTGTGCTGCTTTCAATAATGGCATTCAGCTGCTCGGCCTGGCGGTGTATTTTTTCTTGCGCCCTTTTCATTTCAGTTGTTTCGTGGGCAATACAGGACACTTCAATTATTTCGTCGCCGGGTCCGTGAATAGGGTTCAGAAATACTTCTCGCCAGGCCACTGAGCCATCTTTCATGGTAACCGGAAGCTCGAAGTGCTGTGGGTTTCCGGCAAATGTCTTCTGTACTTTTTCGTCCCAAAACTGTGCATATTCTTCAGAAATGCGTCTCGAGTAGGCAATCATATCGAGTCCGATGTAAGGCTGGTCACTGTAGGATTTTCCGAACCAGTATGCATAGTTTTTATTAAACGAGGTTAGTACGCTGTTCCGGTCAATAGTCCAGATAATGTGCGAGCTGGTTTCGATTACGGCATTAAGCTTGGCGGCCTGAATGCGCAGTTTTTCCTCGGCTTTTCGTTTGGGTGTAAGGTCTTCATACACGTACACAAAATGCAGCGGCTGGTTATCATCGCCACGCACCAGTGTGATGGTAATATTTACATATACCGTTTCTCCGTTTTTGTGGCGGTAGCGGTGTTCGTCCACAATATGCCGGAAACCGAGTTTGATAAAGTCTTCACCTTTTGGCAGGCGCGAAAGGTCGCCGGGGAGCTGAAGCTCGTTTATCGACATTTCCAGCAATTCGTTGCGGCTGTAGCCGAGCATGCTGCACAGGCGTTCGTTTACTTCAATGTAGCGCCCTTTTTGAACACTTACCAGCGCAATACCGGTGTAGGCCTGGTTAAATACGGCGCGGTATTTTTCTTCGCGCAAACGTAACTCACGTTCGGCCTGAAGGCGGTCGCTGATATCGCGCGAAATACCCATCGAACCTACTATTTCGCCATCTTCGTTACGCAGAATGCTGGCCGAAAGGAAGCAGTAAAACTCTTCGCCGTTTTTTCTTTTGTTGATGATTTCGCCGGAGAAAAAGCTGTTTTCTTCTATCAGCTTTCTTGAAATGCGTTTTCCTTCCTCGTCGTTTTTATAGAGTTCGTTGATATTCATTTTCAGCGCCTCATCGCGCGTGTAGCCAAACGAGCGTTCGGCTGATGCATTGAACTCAGTAATATTGCCGTCTTTATCTGAGGCAATAATCATATCTATCGAACTATCAACCAGCAGACGCAGATACTTCTGCGTTTCTACCAGCTGTCGTTCAAAAGTCTTTCGTTCGGTAATATCTCTCGAAACACCCATGGAGCCGATTACCTCGCCATCTTCGTTGCGAAGCAAACTTGCGGCCAGCAGAGAAGTAAAGAGTTCGCCGTTTTTGCGCTTGTTTATTACCTCACCCGAATAGTAGCCGTCGGTCTCCAGTATGGCTGTAATTGCCAAGGCCTGCTCTTCGTTACCGCCAAAAAGTATTGAAAGATGTGCCCCCAGCGCCTCTTCGCGGGTGTATCCAAATGTGCGCTCGGCAGCAGCGTTAAACTCGGTAATATGCCCGTCGCGGTCGGCCGCTGAAATGGTATCAAGCGAACTGTCGATCAGCAAACGAAGGTTTTTTTGCGTTTCGCTCAACTGTCGCTCTGCCCTGATCCTGTCCTGAATTTCGATTTGCAGTTTCTGGTTGTTTTCTTCCATCACCTGCACCCGAAGCTGTTCCTTTTCCAGTTTGCGGAATACGGAAAGATCACGCACAAAAGCAATAATGGCGGGCCTTCCCTGAAACTGATAGAGCATGGGTTTGGACTCCACCTCCACAATTTCATCGCGTATGTTCCGCACCTGCATAATATTAAACGGCACATGCCCGCCATTCATTACCTCTTTCAAACGGCTTTTTACCTGCTCATGATATTCGGGCAGGATGTAACTGAAAATATTCTGCCGTAACAATGCTTCTTCTGTTTCAGTACCGATTATGCGATAAGCGGCAGGATTGGCCGAAAGCAGTTTTCCGCTAAGGTCGAGAAAGATTATTCCGTCGGGCGACTGTTCAATAAGTGTGCGGTAAAATTCGCGGCTGGCAAGAATTTCTTCTTCAGCCAGCTTGTTTTGGGTAATATCGCGAGAAATTCCTTCTATCGCAATGGCTTTACCTGTTTCATCGGTAATAATCTTGTTGCGCGTTTCTACCCATTTTATTTGCCCGTCTTTACAAACCCATCGCACAATAAACGATTTCTCGTCAATAGCCACATTATGTGGTGGTTTTTTTCCTGCAATAATTTCCTGCGAGTCCACATACGACGTTCTGTCGTCGGGGTGAATTAAATCAAACGCAGCTAGCGGATTAACATAAAAATCTTCAGGTTGGTAACCGGCAATAGTGTATATCGAAGGACTGATGTATTCGTAATGCGGCTTGGGAAAAAACGATAACCGGAAAATAACATCATCCGCATTCTGGGCCAGCATTCTGAATCTTTCCTCGCTGGTTCTAAGCCTGTCTTCGGCCTCCTTTTGCTCGGTAATATTTCTGGTAATGCCAAATGCAGTAAGTACATTATTATCAGCATCAAACGTTTTTACCACATACTCTTCAAGCCAGAAATACTCTTTCTTTTTCTGGTGCAGAAAACGATAACGATAGATTTTGGGCTGATGGTCGATGCGCTGCTGACGCAGCATATTCATTACACCCTGCAAATCTTCGGGATGGCAATACTGGCCGAATTTAAGCGGGTCGTTCTGGTATTCTTCATAATTAACCCCAAGCAAATCTTCAATATTCTGACTCAGGTAAAGCACTTTTGGTTTGCTATGCGCTGAAAAATCGAAATGATAAACAACCTGATTAATCGCGTTGAGCACATTTTCAAGCGAAGTCTGGCTGCGGCGAAGTTTTATTTCGGCCTCCACCTTTTCAGTCACATCGCGTATCACCCCCAGATTACCAAATACTTTTCCTTCCTCGTTCTGCTTGGGGTAAACGGTTTCTTCAAGCCATACGTAAGCATTCTTTTGTTTGTGAAAAAACCTGTAGGTGAATGTTTGTGCTGTTTTATTGCGGAATAAAGCCACCGTTGCACTGCGAATGGCCTCCATGTCCCCGGGGTGAATACTTTGAGCCAGCGCGCCCGCATTGGTCAGATATTCTTCGCGCGAAATACCATATATATGTTCAATGTGCGGACTGGCAAACCGTATTTCCCTTTGGCCGTTTTGGTTAATTTCCGCATAATAGACAAACTCTAAAATGCGCGAAAAAATGGTTTTCACAAGCTGTGCATCATCGTACCAGCCTTCGTCAAGATTGGTGTCAATACGAATGTTTTCCGCGGGTTTATCCCGTAGTTTTCCATCGTTTTCAAGTAAACGGCGCAGTCTCGTCAGTTCATCTACAAGATCTTCGCGCGACCAGTTTTCGTAATTCATTCGGGGGAAAGAATTGTATTGAATTCAGCTTTTATCGGCTTCAAACTTCATCTTTATTCCGTCGTACTTTATTTCTGTGTTGTCTTTATACGTAATTGTCAGAATTAATATCCCTTCTTCTTCATAGTATCTCCAGTCGCCATCTTTCATGCCATAGGCGAAGGTTCCGGTTTGCCATACTTTTCCGTTTTCGTACCACCACGTATGCTTGCCATCGGGTTGTCCGTTTACATAATTTCCTTCAAACCGTTTGTTTCCGTTGGTAAGATAGGTGTGTTTCCAGATCCCCTCACGCATGTCGGCATGATAAACTCCTTCTTCCCTGTAATCATTCATCTGAAAAAACCAGGGACCTTCTTTTTGTCCTTCTATAAATTCGCCTTGCGTAATAACGTTTCCTTTCTCATCGTATTCAGTCATTATTCCTTCACGCACGCCGTCTTTATAATTTTCTTCCCGCAGCAACTGGCCGTTGTCGTAATACCAGCGCCACGTGCCAACCGGCCGGCCACGGTTGTCATACTTACCTTTCTGATCCGTTTTTCCGTTGGGATAATAAAATATCCATTCGCCTACGCGTACACCGTTTTTGTATTCACCTTCCGCACGCAGTTCGCCGGTTTCGTGATATTCTTTCCAGCGCCCCTGCTGAAGGTTTTTAATGTCGAGTATGCCTTCGGAAACAAGAATTCCGTCTTTGTATTGTTCTGAACCGATAATTACGCCGGTTGTATCGTATTGCTTAAATACTCCTTCTGGCACACCGTCTTTATAGTTGCCCACTTCTTTCGGCCTGCCGTTTGGGTGGCGTGTAGTAATGGTTTCTATGGTTGCCAGTTCGGGCGGGTTTTTAACCAATACGCCATTTTCCCATTTTGTGATAGACAGCAGATTTCCCTGTTGGTTATATTCTTTAAAATAGCCGTTTTTCTTATCGTTCAGGTAGCGGCCTTCAATGTGCGTTTTACCGTTCGGATAAAATTCTTTCCACACTCCTTGCCGCAAACCATTTGCATCTCGGCGGTTCAAACGTTCTGTGTTTTTTACAAAACCGCCTTTGTATTCAATAATGGTTATTACCGTGCCGGTTGTATCGAATTCAAATCCGGTACCATTTTCGCGGCCTTCGGTAAAGGGAATGGTTTGCTGTACTTTTCCGCTGGTAAAAAACTCGCGCACGGTGCCGTGTATGGTGTCGTTTCTGAATGGTTCTTCGCGTTTCAGCAAACCGTTTTCATCGAAAATCTGTTTGGGTCCGTCCTTACGCCCGTTTTTGTAGGTATAAAATACCGTGGGAACACCTTTTTCCGAATAAAATTTCCAGGTACTGTCGAGCTGAAAGTTGCGGCGGTTGCCTTCCGACTTTAATTTGCCGTTAGGATAGTAGGTTTTCCAGTAGCCTTCAGGTTTTTCACTTACAATGCGGCCTTCACTGTATAGTTTTCCGTTTTCGTAATACAGCCGGGTCAACCGCCCGGTATCAGCAGGTGTTTGGCCAGCAAGAAGAAGACCCGTTAAAAGGGCTGCAAAACAGAATAAAAACCGAATCTGATACATTAGAACAAGCCGGGCACATCATGGCTTTTTGCCAAGCGTTCTAAGATAAGGAAAAACTCCTAGCTGCGATGATTGTGCATATATGGAATACGGCTACACAAACCGAATTACAAAACGATATGCCTCCGATATCAGCAGCTTATTTTGTTTACCCGGTTGGCATGACGGCCACCTTCAAAGGCAGTATTTAAAAAAATGTTTATACATGCTTTTGCTTCTTCAACCGAAATAAAGCGGGCAGGAAGGGAAAGAATATTGGCATCGTTATGCAGGCGGGCCAGTTCGGCAATTTCCGGTTTCCAGCATAAAGCGGCGCGGATGCCGGCATGTTTGTTTGCCGCCATGCTTATTCCGTTTCCCGAACCACATACTAATAAACCGAAAACAACTTCGCCTTTTTCTACTGCACTGGCCACCGGATGTGCAAAGTCGGGATAATCCACACTTTGTTCAGTGTGTGTGCCGTAATCAGTTACTTCGTGACCAAGCGAACGCAGATAGGCAACCATTTCCTGCTTAAGAGCAAAGCCTGCATGATCGGCGCCTGCGGCCAGTTTAAGTTGAGCCATTTGTGTGTGATTTTACGGATGCAAAGTTAGCCGTTTTCCCGACCTTTAACAGCGCAGCAAATACACTTGCCTCCGCGCACGTTAGTTAAGTGAAGATTATGAACAAACAAAGTACCATTCAAAAAAATTGATCTTGAAAACGAAGTCATTACAAAGTAGATTATCAACACAAAAACGGTGTGTTATGAATTATTCTGGTTATTAACTTCCCGAAAAAAGATTTGGTAGTTTCAATTTGAAATCTCCTTAGCAGGAGTTTTGAATCTTCCTACTGCTGTTAAAAAAAAACAAGCACGAAAAAACAAACAGGTTTTTACTCATTTTTGTAAAGAATTCAATCAACAAAGAGGTGTAAAAAAACCTGTACACAGCTTGTTAATAAACTTGTAACAGGCTGTAAAATAAGCCTGCACATTTTTACTTTTGTTCATAACGTGTTATTGAGTATTGAAAACTGAGTATTGCAAGCGTTTTCGATGCGAATTATGCACCGTTTGAACAAGCTAATAGTAATAACATATATAAAAGAAATAAAATAAAAAGAGAATTATGAATAATACAGTAGCCGAGAAAGGCTGGCTTAATTTGCCCCCTGATCCCACGCTGGATTTGTTTGCTGAAATAAGCCGGCTGAAAAAAGAAAAAAAGATGGTGCTGCTGGCGCATTACTATCAGGATGCCGATATACAGGATGTGGCCGATTTTATTGGCGACAGTCTTGGGCTGGCGCAGCAGGCTGCTAAAACCGATGCAGAGATCATTGTATTTGCCGGTGTGCATTTTATGGCCGAAACGGCAAAGATCCTTAATCCGCACAAGAAAGTGCTGCTGCCCGATTTACGCGCCGGCTGCTCACTTGCGGATTCGTGTCCGCCCGAGGCTTTTGCCGCATTTAAGGCAAAGCACCCCGATCATATCGTGATTTCTTACATCAACTGCACGGCCGATATCAAGGCGCTGAGCGATATTATCTGCACCTCAAGCAATGCCGAGCAGATTGTAAACAGCCTGCCGCCCGATCAGAAAATCATCTTTGCGCCCGACCGCAACCTGGGCGGCTACCTGAACAAGAAAACCGGCCGAAATATGCTGCTGTGGGACGGGGCCTGCATGGTGCATGAAATTTTCTCGCTCGAAAAAATTGCCCGTCTTAAACAGCAACATCCTGAGGCAAAGTTCATTGCTCACCCCGAATGTGAGGCTCCGGTGCTTGAA
The DNA here is from genome assembly GCA_020402865.1 of Bacteroidota bacterium. NCBI lineage: Bacteria > Pseudomonadati > Bacteroidota > Bacteroidota bacterium. The sequence goes on from JADBYT010000004.1 coordinate 35,508, forward strand.
CTGGCTGATTTTATTGGTTCAACCACGGCCCTGCTCAACTTTACAAAGAAAGACAGCGCCCAGGCCTACATTGTGGCTACCGAAACCGGAATTCTGCACCAGATGGAAAAATCATCGCCGCAGAAAACCTTCATCCCTGCTCCGCCAAACAACAGCTGCGCCTGCAACGACTGCCCGCACATGAAACTCAACACGCTCGAAAAGCTGTATGTGTGCATGCAGTACGAGCTGCCGGAAATCACCATGAGCCCCGAACTGATCGAGAAATCAGCAAAGCCAATTAACCGGATGCTTGAACTTTCTGCACAATTTGGCCTGTAATTAACAGTTTACCTGTGGATAACCGCTCGTAATGTGTGCATAACGTACACCTTACCTGCGGTTATCTTTGTTTATGCGCATTTCTGTTCAGGCTGCAATTGGTGCAGCACTTTTTTCATCCGTATTTTTTACCGCCATGCAACCCGATCAGAAAGATCAGGTGCGCATGAAATACGCCCAAACCGTCACAGCTGCCGATTTAAGAGCACATCTCCAGGTGCTGGCTTCCGATACCTACGAAGGACGTGAAACGGGCAAGAAGGGCCAGAAAATGGCCGCAGAGTACATCAGAAACCGTTTCCGCGAGCTCGGAATTCCCGAACTGCCTTCGGGCGGCTATTACCAGAACGTGCCGCTCGAAGAATTTGTGCCCGGAAACGGAACAGTAACCGCTGGCAGTCAGTCGTTTTCATTTGGAAACGATTTCTTTTACACTTCGGGCACCACCGATCAGGATTTAACGGCCTCTGAAATTGTGCTGGCCGGCTACGGAATTGAAACCAGAAAGTGGAACGACTACGGCAAACAAAAGCACACCGGAAAAATTGTAATGGTATTTGCCGATGAACCGGTAGATGCCGCCGGAAAATCACGCATTACAAATACCACCGAAAAATCAGACTGGAGCACACAGCGCCGTTTGAAAATAAACAGCGCCCGCGAACATGGAGCAAAAGCACTTTTCATTATTCTGCCTGATTATGAAAAGCGCAAACAGGAAATGCATCACGGCATTGAAGCCACCACACTTCAGCTCAAAGGCGAAAAGGCCGAGCAGCGAATGCCTGTGCTGTACATTTCCGAATCAATGGCTAACAGCCTGTTGGGCAAAAAAGCCGATGTAAAACAGATAAGAAATAAAATAAACACCAAAGGAAAAAGTAAAACACTTGTAAGTAAACAACCGGCCTCAATACGCATCCAGCGCACAAAGCGCGAGATCAACACAGAAAATGTGCTCGGCTACCTCGAAGGAAGTGATCTGAAAAACGAATTGCTTGTAATTACTGCGCATTATGATCATATCGGTATGGAAGACACCGTGGTGTTTAATGGTGCTGATGATGATGGTACAGGAACAGTTACTGTACTTGAACTTGCCGAAGCTTTTGTGCAAGCAAAGAAAGATGGCCACGGTCCGCGACGCAGTATTTTGTTTATGACCGTGTCGGGCGAAGAAAAAGGATTGCTGGGTTCTGAATGGTACAGCGAACATCCGGTGTTTCCCCTCAGTCAGACCGTGTGCAATTTAAATATTGATATGATCGGACGTGTGGATCCTGATCATGAAAAAGATACTGCGGCTTATGTGTATGTAATTGGTTCCGACAAGCTCAGTTCGCAGTTAAAAGCAGTGAGTGAGGCAGCAAATACAACCTACTGCGGCATAAAGCTCGATTATCGTTTTGATGCACCGAACGATCCGAACTTCTTCTATTACAGGTCTGATCATTACAACTTTGCGCGGAAAAATGTGCCTGTAATTTTTTACTTTAACGGCACGCATGCCGATTATCATAAAGCCACGGATGAAGTAAGCAAAATTAATTTTCCGCTTATGGAGCGCCGCGCACGATTAGTGTTTTATACAGCCTGGGAAATTGCCAACCGCGATGCCCGTTTGCAGGTAGATAAAAAATAGAGTGTATGAGCGACTTTGCCACACGTTTTCAGCAGGCTGCAGAAGCTAAAGTGTTCGACAGCGAACACCGGAAAAAGCTGCAGTTTAACATTGGCCAGTACAACAAAAAAGTAGTGCAGGGCAAACAGCAGTTCAGCAACATTGAGCTGGCCCGCACACGTGCAGCAGGCCTTCGCAATAAAGTGGTTGAAAACCTCGATAAATACCTTATTGAGTTTGAAGCCAATTTTCTGAAACGTGGCGGTAAAATAATCTGGGCTACGGATGCAGCCGAAGCAGCACGTGAAATTGGTCAGCTGCTTGCCAAAAACAACATTACCTCGGTTATCAAATCAAAATCAATGGTAACCGAGGAAATAGGGCTTAACGAACACCTGAAGAAACAGGGCATTGAGTCGCTCGAAACAGATCTTGGCGAATACATTCAACAGCTCGATAACGAAGCTCCTTACCACATTGTAACCCCGGCCATGCATAAGTCGAAGGAAGATGTGGCAAAACTTTTTCACGAGAAAAAAGGCACTGCTCCAGACATGTCGCCGGCACAGGTAATGGCCTGGGTACGCGAGCACATGCGCGAAAAATACATGAATGCCGGTGCGGGAATTACAGGTGCCAACTTCCTCATGGCCGACAGTGGTACAATTGCTGTGAGCGAAAATGAAGGCAATGCCGTGCTCTCCATGGGTTTTCCGAAACTACATATCGTAATCACCGGCATTGAGAAAATAATTCCTTCGCAAAACGATCTCGATTTGTTCTGGCCGCTGCTGTCCACATTTGGTACCGGACAACAGCTTACCGTGTATAATTCCATCATAGGCGGCCCGCGCCAAAATGGTGAAACCGACGGCCCCGAAGAACTTGTGCTTGTATTGCTTGATAACGGCCGGAGCAATGTGCTTGCTCAAACCGAGCAGCGCCGCGCATTAGGCTGCATACGCTGTGGTGCATGCCTCAATGCCTGCCCTGTTTATGAAGGCGTGGGCGGACACGCCTATGATGCCACATACAGCGGCCCCATTGGCTCTGTACTTATGCCGTGGATGGGTGGCATGGAAAACTACCGCCACCTGAGCAATGCCTCCACGCTTTGCGGAAAATGCACGGAAGTGTGTCCGGTAAAAATAGACCTGCACAAACTCCTGCTCTACAACCGCCGCGATGCCAACCAGCAAGGCATGGCCACAAAAACAGAAAATGTAATGTGGTTTTTCTGGAAAGGAGCCATGCTGAAAAGAAGTAAAATGGAAAAAGGCGGCTCCAAGCTTAAAAACTTTATGCTCCGTCAGTTCTTCCGCAAACAATGGGGCAACCGCCGTGAATTACCTTCCGTAGCGCCAAAATCATTCAACCAGATCTGGCGCGAACGCAAGGGAATTAAGTAAAAACTTTATATGCAAAAGCGGCGCATTCTTTAGTGGAATGCGCCGCTTTTGCATGAATAACAATTGGTTATTTGTTTCTTGAATAGATGATGAGGGCATGAATTACACCGGGAATCCAGCAAAGAATAGAAAGCACCAGGTTAATCCAGAAATCATTATCGATATCGCCTTTCACGAAATACACGCCCAGCGGCGGAATGAAAATGCAGCAGATAATGATTACTGCTTCCGGCACGTCATCAGGAAAAGATTTATTGCTCTTTTTTGTGCCTTGTTTTACAACTTCTTTAGCAGCCTGACGTACTTCTTTTTTGGTAAGCGGAGCAGTAACTACCGAAGGTGTAACGGTATTTTTTGCAGGGCTCGCGGCAACGGTAGCAGCTTTCGGGGCAGGTGTTTGTCCGGCTATGGTTTGTACTTCGCCTTTTACTGATTCGGGTGTTACTGCTTTTTGTGTAACGCCGGAAGCCTGAGCGGGAGTAATGGTCGGGCGCTCAACAGCTACTTGTTTTTCTTCTGTATTAGCTGATTTTTTATGGTTTTTAGCTACATAAAAACCATCGCGGTAGCGACGCTTTTCAATGGTAAGACCATCGCCGGTGCTGCACGAAAACAGCATGGCAGCAGCAACTACAGCAGCAAAGCCAAGTACAAGTTTGTTGTGTTTCATAGGTAATTGTTTTTATTATTGATTATTAAGTGTTTGCAGAAGTCTTTTGCTGTGATGTTTTTACTTTTTTAAATACAACAATCCATTGTTTTATCCACCAGAATGCAAGAAGCGGAATAACAATAAATGTAAGTTTATTCATTTCCCATGCACCGGCAAAATCGAAATGCGATAAACGCATCGTGCCGCGTGTTAATCCGCAACCCGGACATTCCACACCTGAAATGGCGGTGTAGATGCAAAGTGGCGGGCCACCGTCGAAAAATGTTTTCGGAAGCACAAATACAAGTACCGGTATCACGGTAAGTACCGCAAACAGTAACAGTATTCCGGGTTTGCTTTCGAAAAAACGGCGCATAATCATGTTTTGAGCGACTAAAACTACTATTTCACCCATTAAATAACAAAAAAACAGTACTAAACGCCGAGTATTAATTTTTAGATCATTGAGCATCAGGAAATGATTATACTAACTTTGTATATAAATCATTGAACCATGCTATCTACCAAAATTGAAACGGCACTTAACCAGCAAATCGAGCTGGAAGGGGCTTCTTCGCAATATTACCTTGCCATGGCTTCGTGGGCCGAAACACAGGGCATGAATGGAATTTCCACATTCCTTTACAAGCATTCTGACGAGGAGCGCATGCACATGCTTAAACTGATGAAGTATGTAAACGAACGTGGCGGCCAGGCCGTTGTACCCACACTGAAAGCTCCGCCCAAAACATTCAAAGGTGTAAAAGAGGTATTTGATCTGGTACTCGAACACGAAGTAAAAGTATCCACTGAAATCAATAAACTCGTGGGCATTTGTGTAAAGGAAGGCGATTATACCACACAGAATTTTCTGCAGTGGTATGTGTCTGAACAAATTGAAGAAGAAGCCCTGGCCCGCAAAATCCTCGATAAACTCAAACTTCTTGGAGGCGATAAAGGTAATCTCTATCTCTTCGACCGCGACCTTGAAACGCTTGCTGCTGCTGAGGCAGAGGCTGAAGGTGCCGGAGCATAAATTGCAAAGCATAAATGTAAAAACAGGCTGCATGAACCAACTCATGCAGCCTGTTTTGCATTTGTACAACGCCTTACTGTTTCACAAACCGTGATGTACGGGTTATGTTGCCCGTGTTTGTACGTACAAAGTACACGCCGGCGGGCAAAGCGGCAATATCAATATGATTTATGCCTGCTGTACAACGCAGACTCCGTACTTGCTTACCATTCATATCTACAATAACTGCATCGGCCGCAGTTGGAAGCTCAAGCTGCAGTGTTTCCTGTGCCGGATTTGGCCAAATACGCAGCAGCTGTGGCAGCGATGTTTCGGCTTCTGTGCCGGTGAGCAATGCGGTGATGGAAATGGTTTGAATGGAACGTGCAAATGTACCGGCCACCAGCTTTGTACCGGTGTTGTTTAATCCCAGCGAATACACCGGAATCACGGGCATATTATTGCCCACCCGTGTCCAGTTTACGCCGCCGTTTGTGGTAAAATATACGCCCGCATCAGTAGCCACAAACAACACGTTTTCATTGCCCTGCATAATGACCAGATCGTTAATACCAAACTGCGGCAAATCACCCGAAATATCCGTCCAGGTTTGGCCGTTGTTGGTTGATTTGTGGATGTGCGGAATGAAATCGTTTGATTTATAGCCCGAATGCGTTACATAAATAGTATTGAGCATGTTTGGCGATCCTTTCATTGCAGTGACATATCGGTTTGGCAGATTTCCGGTTACGTCTGTCCACGTGCCGCCGTCGTTGGTGGTTACCCACACATTGCCATCAAGCGTTCCCGCATACAAATGCCCGGCAGCCAGCGGCGATTCATTAAGTGCGGTTATGGTGTGAAAGCGTGGTCCGTAAATTATTCCATCGGTTAAATCGTTGCTTATCGGCACCGCAGCGCCGTAGGGTGCACCTGTTAATTTGTGCACGCGATGTGTAGCGAGATAAACAACGCTGGGATCGTGTACACTCAGTAAATACGGCATATCCCAGTGTTTCCGGTCGGTAAAATCGCCAAATGTAAGCGGGTAGTAACTAAAGCCGCCATCATCGGTAAAATCTACACTTCCGTTCTGTGTTTCCACATACCAGAGCCCACCGATGGAGGGATGAAACCAGGCCTGAAAACCATCGCCGCCATAGATACGTGGCCAGCTGTTTATGTTTGTGGAATTACCTCCCGATGTACCGTTGTCCTGCATGCCGCCATAATAATCGTTTGGCGAAAACGGATTGGAAGCCACGCGGTAAAACATGTTGGCCGGAATGTTTTCTATATCGGTCCAGTTTACGCCATCATCGCTGCTTTGGTATATGCCCCCGTCGGTACATAAAATCAGATCGCCCGCCGAATTAAAATCAAGATCATGTCCGTCGGCATGCACCTCGTAAGTGTACCAGGGCGGCGTAAAGGTGTTCCATGTTTGTCCGCCATCGGTAGTGCGCCACTGGTCAACGCCAAGCATGTAAATGGTATTCGGGTCGTTTGGTTTCACATATATTTTCCCGAAATACCAGCCAAAGCCGCCCAGTGCATTCGGGTCGAGGGAGGCTGTGGGTAAGGCACTCCACGACGAAGCGGCATTGGTTGTGGTATAAATGCCCTGCAGCTGCAGGGTCGTATCCACCAGCATGGCAAAAAGCTGGCTGGTATTGCCCGGGTACATGGCTAAACCGATCCGCGAAAAAGCCTGATTGGGAATACCCGCCATGGCCGCATTCCAGCTGGCGCCGCCGTTTGTGGTTTTCCATATTTTCGATTCAGTACTGTAAATAAATGATTCCTGATTGTTGCGGATGCGGCTCCAGCTGGCGGCATAAAGTATTTGCGGATTCGACGGGTCAAGCACAAGATCCGTAACGCCCGTCTGGTTGCTCACAAACAACGATTGTGTCCATGTTTGTCCGCCGTCGGTTGATTTGTATAGTCCGCGATTATTATCGCGCACAAAAGGCAGGCCCATGGCTGCGGCATAAATAATGTTTGTGTTTGACGGGTCAATAGCAATATCGCTGATGATGTAGGTGTTGCCCAGACCCAGGTTGGTCCATGTTTGTCCGCCATCTGTAGTTTTGTAAATACCCGTACCGATAAACGGATAACCGCCCACATTGGGGTCGCCGGTGCCTACGTATATGGTTGATGAGCTGCCCGGTTCAAACACAATGCAGCCAATGGAAAGCGAAGGGTTGTTATCGAACACGGGCAGCCATGTTTGTCCGCCGTTGCTGGTTTTCCAAAGGCCTCCGGTAGTGCTTCCGGCAAACATTACCTGATTGTTGTTCGGGTCAACTGCCAGACTGTTAAAGCGGCCGCCAATATTGCCGGGTCCTTCTACCGTCCACGATACCGTTGAACTCATGCGGGCGTTTGCTTCCTGCGTGTAAGCCTGCCGCATGGCTGCCTGATACGCTGCCGCATCGGGCGCTGCATCGGGCCAGCTACGTTGCAACTCCATCCATTCGTAAGGCAATGCCGGGTTTTCGCCCTCCGTTTTTGGCGCAACAGGGCTTTTTGAGCTTCCGCCCGGCCCCAGAATGGCCAACGCCACAAAAGAGGCTATTAACATTCCCGGAAACAGAATATAACGCATATCAATTTGTTTGTGATTGTAAATGATGAAGTTAGCACAAAACAGAGCAAGCGCAAATTAATAATGTGTTGAAAACGATTAACAGAAAACAAAAGATGTTTAAAACTCTGGCCTTCAAAATTTGACAAAACACCCCGGTGTTGACGAAATTTGAGAATAAGCCCAAAATTCCCCTGCCATGACTGTACAGGAATTTTCGTTCATCAATGATCGCCCCTGCCGCTTTAAATTAAAGTCAGGCAAAGAGGTTTTTGGTGTAATTACAGAAACCCCGCGCGGTACGGAAAACTATTTCTTCACCACCCTCAGCGAGCGCCACAAATCAGGAGCAGCAGGCATGGGCGTGCTAATCAATCTCAATGATGTGGTGGGCGCAGAAATACTGCACGAAGCCGAAACAAAGGTTGGTTAAGGCCGTTTCCCGCGTTGTTATTTCCCCTACTCCAATACCCAGCGGAAGCATTTCACGGCACCGCTTTCCTCCGTCCATTTAACCAGATATACACCCGGCAAAAGCGGGGTATTAACCAGCAGTTTACCTCCGCTTACAGGAGCCGTGCATACCAGCCGTCCGTCGGCCGCAAATATTTCGGCAAGTGTATATTCGGGGATATTTGTGGTATGAAGGACGGGAAAATCGGCATGGCCGGGGTTGGGATAGGCTATGATGTGCGGCTGCGGCAATTGCAACACATTTGTCCAGCCGGCCGCATCGGCACACAACAACAGGCATTGGTCGTCGAGTCCGGTATTGGTGTTTCCGGCGGTCAGGAAAAGATTGTTTACTGAAGGAATAATTTCGTAGAGAATAGAAATGCCTGTATCGCGTACAGTGCGCATCCAGAGCATGTTTCCGGCCGTATCTGTGCGGGCCAGCACACCGCTTACCGGGCCCGAAAAACCGGAGTTGCTGTAGCCGCAGAGCAAATATCCGCCATATACTTCCAGCACCCCGAACGCCGCATCGCTGCCCGTGCCGCCAAACACCGAACGCCATTGCGAAACACCGTTCATGCCGATTTTTTCAAGCGAAAAGTCAAAAGACGAAGAGGATGCCGCCGTGTGTGTTTCGCCGCAAACAATAAAGGTTCCGTCGCTCAACAGTGTAAGGCTCTGGCTGCCGTTGTCGTGTGTGTCGCCAAACGTGTTTGACCAAGCAACATTATCGTTTTTGTCGAGGCGAATTACCAGCACGTCGTAATCGCCCGAAGAAGGATCGCGCGAGTCGGCCACGAGCAGAGAGCCGCTGTCGGGCAAAGCGCGTATGGCCTGGCCGTAGTCGTTGTCTGAGTTTCCAAGCCCGGTAAGATAAAGCTGATTTCCGGCGGCATCCGTACGCAGCAGCAGCACATCGTTTGTGCCGGCACCTGCGCTCATAAAACCAGTGGCCACAAAGTTTCCTGTGGCGGTTTGTGTAACCGCCTTTGCCGATTCATTTTGCGGCCCTCCGTACGTTTTTCGCCAAAGCAGTGAGCCGGTAGTATCAAACAGACAGAAAAAAGCATCCACGCCGTTTGTGGCTGTTTGCGTTTCGCCACATACCAGCAACTGGTTGTTTTGTGTAACCAGCAAAAACAGGCCGTAATCGCTCAGCGTATCGCCAAAATAAACCGTCCATACCGGCTGCCCGTTAGCATTCAGCTTATGCAAAGTGCCTTCCGTGTAGGGAGAACCATCTACCGCCGAAAACCCCGCCGCATATACCGAGCCGGAAGCAAGTTGTTTGACCGATCGGATGAAATCGGGCTTCTGGCCCTGACCCCATACCGTGTGGTAAGGCGAAACCTGGGCACGGGCACATACACATAGCAACAGGGCAAGTACAATTGCACGCATGTTTCAAAGTTAACACATCAGAACCATTATCTTGGCCCCCAGAAAAACAACGTAACGTGTTCAGTCATTTTTTACCTCAGGATGTAGTATTGCTATGCTGCTCGGCGGCGCTGCTGGTGCTGGCGGTGCTGCTTTTTCTGCATAAACGCATGGCTGCTGCGATATTGTTACTAACCGCTGCGGCGTTTCTGCTGCGCCTTACCTTTTGTCTTACCGATCCGTTTGTGTACGACTGGGATGAACAGTTTCATGCGCTGGTGGCCCGCAATATGACAGTGCATCCGTTTACGCCCATGCTTTATCCCGAGCCGCTAATTCCTTTTGAAATTCACCAGTGGGACCGCAATCACATCTGGCTGCATAAACAGCCGTTGTTTTTGTGGCTCATTGCGCTGTCGGTAAAAATTGGCGGGTTTACGCCGCTGGCGGTAAAGATGCCGTCGCTGTTGCTTTCCACGGCCATGGTGCCGGCAGTATATCGTATTGGCAAACTCATTTACACGCAGGCCACGGGCTTTTTTGCAGCACTGATTGTGGCAACCGGCTTTGTGTTTGTAGATGTAATTACCGGAATTATCAATACCGATCACAACGATGTGATTTTTTCGGCCTTTGTACTATTTGGCATCTGGGCATTTGTAGAGTATGCGGCAGGAAAACGCAAACGCATGCGCACATGGATAGCTGTGTTTGCGGCTTGTGCGGTGCTTACCAAATGGCTGCCCGGGCTGCTGGTATTTGGTGGCTGGGGTTTGTGGATTTTGCTTAATCCCGAAGAACGCCGCAGCAGGCAGGCATGGATTGATATTGGTTTTTCTGTATTACTGGCGGCACTGCTTATCCTTCCCTGGCAAATTTATATTCACTATTCATTTCCGGAAGAAAGTGCCTATGAACTGCGTTTTTCAGCACTGCACTTCACCATTCCCATAGAAGGGCATGAGGGGCCGTGGAATTATCACCTGCTTCAGTTGCGCTACAATTTTGGCGATTTGTTTTCGGTGTTGTTTGCGGCTGGCTGGCTGGTATGGCTTATTGTAGCAAAACAACGCAGTGTAGCACTCTCGCTTTTTGCCATGCTGGTGGTAATGTTTGTTTTTTATACACTGGCCGCCACAAAAATGCCATTGTTTACACTTCCTGTATATCCTCTGCTTATCATGGCTGGGGCGGTACTTATTGATTTACTGTTGCGCAGGCTGCTCAACCATAATGTACGTAGTTATCTTGTTGCTCTTCCCCTTATTTTGCTGAGTACCTGGGGCGTTCTTCGTCTTTCTCGTCTCGAAGCACGGCATACCGCGTTGGCCTATATGCATTTTAACCGCGCTGAGCGCCTGCACGACCGGGAGCAGAGTTACAGGTTGCAAAAAGAGCTTGGAAACGGGAAATGGGTAGTTTTTGGATTGGAAACCGCTCCTGCCTTTTATTTCTACACGGGTATTCCGGCCTACAAGCTTAAGCCGGAATATGCGCAGCTAAAAGAAATACAGCAGAAAGGCTGGAAAGTGGCCGTGTACGACAGGCAGGTAAAAGACACTTTGCCCGAAGGGGTGTACCGTATCAAAAGGCGGTTTCTGGAGGAGTAATCTGGTTATTTTGTGACACCAGGAGAAGGCTTTGTAAAATCAATTTTACGGCGCTTCAGCGATTTCAAAACCTGTTCACTTGTATAAGCAGAATCAATAAACAGCGAATAAATAAGCTGATGATGTTGTTTGTTGGTGAATGCCATTAAATCGGGGTAAACAGAATCAATTTGATAGCCGTAAGAAATTTCGTCCCCATTGTAATTCTGCCCGATTTGTTCGCCAGACCTTAGCGGAGCTGTTTTTGATACGCTGGCTTCAGGTGTTTTTGGTTTAGATTTACTTTCCACCGAATCCTTTTCCGGAATAACCGGCACTTGTCCCGGCTTTTCCTCTTTCACAGAATCGGTTTTTCCTTCCGGCGCATTCAGCATTTCATCGGGAATAAGTGGCGGATGATCTTCGCGTGTTATTTGCACCGCCGTAAGCGCAAAGGCAATGGCCGAAACGGCAGCCAGCGTGGCCACCGGAATCCACCAGAATTTTTTCAGCCACAATTTCCATTTCGGAATGGCGTTGCGTGTGGGTGTGTAGGCAGCCAGTGCGGTGGCGCCAACGCCCGCGCCAATTTCGGCCAGCATTTGTTTGAATGCGGCGCGGCCTTCGTCGTGCATTACTTCCTGCGCATTGGTAAGCCATTCGGCCTCTTCCAGCAGCCCGGGCTCTGAGGCAAGGCGGGCTTCAAACGCGGCAAGTTCGTCGGCGGCGAGTTCGCCCCGGAGCCAGCGTTCAAGCTGTTCGTATGTGGCTTCGTTCAACGGCATTACACGTGCGAGATTGATTGAAAGCCCTGCCGCAAACGCTGCAGGCATTTATACTTCTGGTTCTTGGCCGAGTCGGCACCGGAGTAATTCATTTCGGCCGCAATTTCCTCCATCGTTTTGCGGAAGTAATAGTACAGCAACAGCAGCTTGCGGCAGGGCCCGCCCATGCGGTTGAGCGCGTCTTTGAGCTGTCGGTGCGCATCGGTGCGGTGCTCGTTTTCGTTGGGCAGTGTTACCGGCTCTACAGGCTCAAAATCGGTAATGCTTACCATGCGGCCACGGCGTTCAAGCTGTTTCAGCCAGCGGTTGCGGCACACCGCATACAGCCAGGTTTTGAGCGATGAACGCTGTTCGAATTTTCCGGCACGCAATTGCTCATACAAAATCACCAGCGCATCCTGAAACACGTCGTGCGCATCTTCTTCACGGCCATTGTTGTGAAGCACAAAATACCGCACCATGGCAAAATACGCGACATGCGCCTGCCTGAAAGCCTTGCTCTCGCCGGCGTGTATGCCGGCCAGCAATGCTGCATCTGTTGCGTATTCAATCATTGTTGCCTGTTAATTACCTGAAGCGGGGAAAGGTAACCTCCACTACAAAGAAAAAGCGAAAATTCTTTCAATGGCGTTTTGTGGATGATAGCGGGATTAAATGTGCGTGGTTATTACACAAAAGGACTTTTTGTGTGATGTGCGGATTGTTTTGTGATGATTTGGAAGAGTGATGCGTGAATGCGGATTATTAAAAAATGATCCGCATTGGCAAGCCTGAAGTCAGAAAGCAAAAGCGGCGCGCTATCGCGCACCGTTTTATTTTCCCTTAGGCGAACGCTCAACCAAGCATGGTTTTCGCCAGCGGATTATTAAAAAATGATCCGCATAGGGCAAGCCTGAAGTCAACAAACAAAAGCGAGTCGCTGTCGCGCCTCGTTTTATTTTCCCTTGGGCGAACCCTCAAACAGGCTTGGTGCTCGCCCAAGGGAAAATAAAAAACGCCACTACCGTGGCGTTCTTTTGTTTGTATTGAGGTCCCGAGCGGATTCGAACCGCTGTAGCAGCTTTTGCAGAGCTGAGCCTAGCCTCTCGGCCACAGGACCTTTCGGTTGAAAAACAACAATTGTTGTTTTTCAGGGACGACAAAGGTAAGCATTTCGGTGAAAAACAAAAGAAGCTGCAAAATTAACCTTGCACCAGCACCGAAACCTGATCAACAGGGCCGTTCATGGGCGGCACAATTTTTACTACTTCCACCTCAAAGCTGTTTACGGCCGGATAGCGGTTGCGGAGCTGCGTGACTATGCGGTGCGCCACATGCTCAATGAGTTTTGAGCGTATGGCCATTTCCTGTTTCACCAGGTCAAATACCACGCAGTAATCCACTGTATCATCAAGCTCATCGCTTTTTACCGAAGGCGTAAAGTCCACATCAATGCGCACGTTTACCACGTAATCGCCGCCAATAATGCCTTCTTCCGGCAAACAGCCATGATTGGCGCGCACCCTGATGCCATCAACACGGATAATGCCCATGGTTTACTTGCCAATGGTGTTTACCGCATTGTGCAAACGGCGCACAATGGTTTCCTTGCCCAGCAACTCAACCAGTTCAAACAACACCGGCCCGCCGCCCAGTCCGCTTATGCACACGCGGAAAAGCTGCATTACCTGACCGGGATTAATGCCGGCGGCTTCTGCTGTGGCTTTGAAGCAGGCTTCTGTGGAAGCGGCAGTCCATTCGCCAAGGCCGCTAAATGCTTCTGCCAGCGATTTCATAAACGCGGCGTTTTGTTCGTTCCAGCGCTTGGCAATCACGCCCTCGTCGTACGTTGCAGGATCGTTGAAGAAATAGCCGCTCTGGTCGCGGAGCTCGTAGCTGAACTGCACTTTTTCTTTCAGCAAACGGCAAATGGCTTCTGCAAACGCGGGTGTGGTTTCAATGCCGTTTTCGTTCAGCATAGGCAGCAGTTCGGCAGCCAGCTCGGCATCGGTGCGTTTGCGCAGGTACTGCTGGTTGAACCACTTTGTTTTCTCGGCATCAAACTTGGCGCCCGACTTGCTCACGCGCTCCAGCGAAAAGGCTTCGATAAGTTCTTCTTTGGTGAAAAGCTCCTGATTGGAACTTCCGTGCCAGCCCAGCAGCGCCAGCATGTTGATAAAGGCCTCGGGATAATAGCCCTTTTCGCGGTAGCCTGTAAACTTCTCGGGCTGTCCGGTTTTCACATCCAGCAGTTCGCCGGTGAGCGGAAACACGGGAAAACCAAGACGGTCGCCATCGCGCTTGCTGAGTTTTCCGTTGCCGTCGGGGCGCAGAATAAGCGGTAAATGCGCAAACTGCGGCATTACGTCTTCCCAGCCGAGGAAACGGTACAGCAGCACGTGCAGAGGTGCCGAGGGCAGCCACTCTTCGCCACGTATTACATGCGATATCTTCATCGAGTAATCGTCCACAATATTCGCCAGGTGATACGTAGGCATGCCGTCGCTTTTGAACAGCACCTTATCATCAAGCTGCGAACTATGCACTACTACCCAGCCGCGGATAATATCGTGGAAACGGATTTCCTCGTTGCGCGGAATTTTGGTGCGTATTACGTAATGCTCGCCGGCCGCAATGCGCGCCTTTACGTCGTCTTCCGAAAGGGTAAGCGAGTTTTTGAGGTTTTGCCGCGTAAGCGCATTGTAGGCAAAAGCCTTGCCCATAGTTTCGTAGCGTTTGCGCTGCTCGTCGAGCTCTTCTTTGGTGTCAAACGCATAGTAGGCATGGCCGCTTTCGATCAGCTGATCGGCGTATTTTGCATACACGCCGGCGTTTTTGCGGTCGCTCTGGCGGTAGGGCGCACACTCGCCATCGCCGAAACCAATGCCTTCGTTGGGCTCAATGCCGCACCATTTCAGGGCATTGATAATGTATTCTTCGGCACCGGGAACGAGACGTTCCTGGTCGGTATCTTCTACGCGGAGAATGAAATCGCCGCCGTGTTTTTTGGCAAAAAGATAATTGTACAATGCAGTGCGCACACCGCCCATGTGCAGCGGGCCTGTGGGACTGGGAGCAAAACGTACGCGAACGCGACGGGTGTTATCCATAATTCGTAAATCTGTAAATGAGGGCACAAAGATAGCGGTAAACAGGCGTTTGCCTGCCACCGGCAGCGTCTTCCGTGTCAAAATCTTTCGTTTTGCACCGCCATGCGGTCTTTAATTAGCAGAAGGGTTTGTTTAGAGCAGATTTAACAGTAACCTGATTGTACCATTTAGATCCGGAGAAGATAAATTTTAATGAGAACAAACCTCATTCGAAAACAGGCGAAAGTCTTTAAAAATAAGGGTTTTATCCTGTTTTCGTTTTTTCGGATCAGCAGAGGCAGGACCAAAAAGAATTATTCACTTTTGTTTTCAGGCTGTTCTTATTACTTTGGTTTTATTCCAAAACTCAGTCAATGAAAATAAAACTACTCCGCCTGCTGCCTGCCGTATTCTTTCTGGTAGCACAACTTAATGCGCAAACCACGCTGGCCACGTATGCCGGAGGTTCGGGCAACGAAACCTTTAACGATGTGGTGCAGGTTTCGAACGGAAACATTCTTGTGCTGGGCGCTGCTGATAATATTGGCTGGGTGGGCGTTGCTGTTACACAAATTCAGCTTCAAAACCCCGGAATTACCAATAATCAGGGCACGAACAAATTTGCGTTTATCTGCGAATTCGACAGTACGCTGCAAACCATGCTGCGGTTTTATTACCTGCCTGCCGGTGCTGCCGAAGATTTCAAGTTCATCAAAACCACCAACATTCCCGGCACTCCCACGGGCGATGTGTATTTAAGCGGAAACACCGAAGACAGCAACACCGGCGGCTATTTTATTGGCAAGCTCAACGCCAACTTTGTAAACGGGATTCCGTCGGGATTCAGCTGGGTGTACAATGCAAGTTGCGTGGCCGGCGGCTACCCCGATATTTATCAGCCCTGGGATGTGGGCAACGACGGATCGGTGGTGTTTGCTGCGGGCGATTCGCATGCCTACAACTGGAGTGTGATTTACAAGCTTGATGCATCGGGCAACCGCACGGTGGTTGACGACTGGCGTGTGCACTGGCAGGTGGCCGGGGGCGAATATTACGGCGAAGCCTCGCAGCACCCGAATGGCCCGGCGGCTGTTTCCTACAGCGGCATTGTGTTTAAACGCGATGCCAACCGCTGCGAACTCCGCTCGCCCGACATGGCCGGTTACACCCTGCTTACACCCGACGGAAACGGCGGCATGAAACAGGGCAAATGGCCGCTCGATGTGCTTTACAATTCGCCCTGCAACCCCGGTCAGCCGGGCAATACTTCAAGCGGCCCGGGCTATACCGGTTACAGTCCGCCGGGCACGTTTACCTACGGCCCGCAGTCGGTGGCCATCGACCGCCGAACCAACCACATGTACATCGGCTTCAATGCCAAATCGGTTTTGCCCGACGGCAATCCTGATTTTGAACCCGCAGTGATGGCCATGGACAACAACGGCGCGCTGCTCTGGTGGTCGCGGCTTTATCACGAGCTCCAGCCCAACGGCGACACCGTAAATTCAACGCCCGATCAATACATTGATGCCCTTGCCGTTGATTACTCGCTGCCGGCTGCAACCGGCTATCTGGTGGTGCAGGCACGCTGCCACGGCAACAACGTCGAAAACTTCTGGGAAGGCAACACCATTGCGGCCAACCCGACGGCCTCAGGCTTTCAAAACCAGTTTACCGGAACCAACGGCAATATTCACATTTCCTGGCTCGGTAAACTTACACTGACCAACGGCACATTAATGCACAGTACCTATGTAGCCGAATACATTGAAGGAAGCACCAACTTCGGCGCTCCTCACCCCGACCCCAATCTCGACAACTGGCCAAACCCCAACAGCGGCTGGGCCAATGTAAACACCACGTATCTCGGCAAAAACATGATGAAGGTAACGGCCAACGGATCGGTGGTGGTGCTGGGTAAAGGCCGCCGCACCATTACCACGGCCAATGCGTTTCAGAAAATGCCCAAGCCCGGCACCGGCAGCCAGTCGTGCTGGAACGATTTTGTGCGCGTCTATCAGCCCGATTTCAATGTGCCGCTCTACAGCTCGCTGGTGGTGGGCCAGTGGGACACGCTAAACCAGCAGGGCGGCGACAATGTGCGGCTGTATGGCGTATGCAAAACCGCACAGGGAGTAATAACCGTGGGTAAACACACCGGGCTTGGCAACCAGATGCCCGTGGCCGGCGTTCCGGCGTGGGGAAACAGTACATTCAGCAGCGAAAGCGCGGTACTCGTGTATCACCGCGCCGCCAATCTGGTAAACGGGAACGACTCACCGGTGATTATCACATCGGCACAAGAAACGGGAGACGTTCTTCCTGCATTTTCGCTTTTCCCGAATCCCGCCACGCAGGTGGTAAATATCTATTTCGGCGGACCGGCCGTGAGCGGACAGCTAACCGTGCTTAATTTGTTCGGGCAGACGGTGCAGACCAGCGCCATTCAGGGAAGCACAGCGGTATCGGTTGATGTGTCATCGCTCAGTGCCGGGGTTTATCTGGTGCAATGGACACACAACGGTAAAACGTCCACCACACGTCTTGTGATTCAGCAATAAACAAAGCGGCTACAGATTTACAGGCGGGCCCGGCATTTGCCGGAGTCCGCTTTTTTATGGGCATTCTCGTTTATCTTTGCCCCAATGCTTCTGCTCTCACCCACCCGCTGGAAAGATTACGAACTGCTCGATTGCGGCAACTTCGAAAAACTCGAACGCTTTGGCCAGTACATCACCATCCGCCCCGAACCGCAGGCTGTGTGGCCGCGCACGCTTTCGGAGAAAGAATGGCTGCACATGGCGCACGTAAAGTTTGTGCCTAAGTCAAGTTCTTCCGGCACGTGGGAAAAGCTCAAAAAAAACATGCCCGACCGCTGGCACATCAGCTACGATTTACCGGGCGGACAAAGCATTACGCTTCGCATGGCGCTCACCGCATTTAAGCATGTGGGCGTGTTTCCGGAGCAGGCCGTGAACTGGGATTTTATTCAAACCAGCCTGCAAAAGATGAAAACCCGGCAGCCGCGTTTCCTCAACCTGTTTGCCTACACCGGAGGCGCCACGCTTGCCGCCCGCGCAGCCGGAGCCGATGTAACGCACGTGGATTCGGTAAAACAGGTGGTGACCTGGGCCAATGAAAACATGACGCTCTCGGAACTCGATAATATCCGCTGGCTGGTTGATGATGCGCTGAAGTTTGTAAAACGCGAACAGCGCCGGGGCAGCCGCTATCAGGGCATTATTCTCGATCCGCCGGCTTATGGTCATGGCCCGGCCGGCGAGAAATGGAAGCTCGAAGAGCAGATCAGCGAAATGGTTTCGTCGGTTACCGATTTGCTCGATGAGCGCGAGCACATGTTGATTCTGAATGCCTACTCACTTGGCTTCTCGGCCATGATTCTTGAAAACCTGTTTGCCCCGCAGCATAAACAGCATCTCACTACCGGCGAGTTGTTTTTGCAGGCCAAATACGGGCCTAAGTTGCCGCTGGGGGTGTTTGGAAGGCTGGAGAAGATTTCGGGGAAATGAAAATCTGTTAAAATCAGTAACGAAAACGGCTTTTCGGCGTTATTAGGTGTATATTTGAAAGTCTGTGCCATTTGTGGTATGGAAAACTGTTGACCCCGCATTATTGAACGGAGATATGAGCAGCGCCACCTCTCATTACGACCTGTTGCTGAAAAAACTCGATGAGTTTATCCGCAAATATTACAAGAACCAGCTCATCCGCGGGTTGTTGTATGCCGGAGGTTTGGTGCTGAGCGGGTTTCTGCTGGTGGCTTTGCTCGAATATTTTGCGCGGTTTGATACCACAATGCGCACGGTGCTTTTCTGGGGCTTTCTGGTTGCCGCTGGCGCCGTGCTGGCTAGGTTTGTAATGGTGCCGCTGTTCAGGCTCAACCGCATTGGTAAAATCATTTCACACGAGCAGGCGGCGGGCATTATCGGTACGCATTTTTCAAATGTGCAGGATAAGCTGCTCAACGTGCTTCAGCTCCATCAGACAGCTTCTGCACCCGGTGTAAGCCGCGAACTGATTGAAGCCAGCATTAACCAGAAAATAAGCGAACTCCGCCCTGTACCGTTTACTGCGGCAATTGATCTGCGGCAGAACCGCAGATACGCCAAATACGTGGCCATTCCGGTGTTGATAATCGCGGTTATCTTTTTTACCAACGCAAGTCTGCTTACCGAAAGCACCAACCGCCTTGTAAATCACGGGCAGTATTTCGAGAAGGAAATGCCGTTTAAAATTACGGTGCTGAACAAGAAGCTGGAAACGGCCGAAAGCGAAGACTACAAGCTCGACATAAAGCTTTCCGGAGCCGAAATTCCGGAAACCGTGACCATTCTGCTCGGCGAAAACGAATACAAGCTTAACCGCGAATCCACGCTGAATTTCAGCTATGTGTTCCGCAACGTACAGAAAACACAGGAGTTCCGCCTCAGTGCCGATGGCTTTACCTCTGCGCCTTACACGCTTAACGTACTGGCCAATCCCATTGTGCTGAACTTTGATGTGGAGCTTGTATATCCTGCCTACACCGGCCGCAAAAACGAAACCCTGCGCAACACCGGCGACCTTTCCGTTCCCGCCGGCACGCAAATACGCTGGAAATTCAACACCCGCGCCACACGAAACATGCGTGTGCGCATGAACGACAGTCTCTACCAGCTTAATCCATCGGCCGATAACCGTTTCAGCTTTGCGCAGCGCGTGCTCCAAAGCCGTATTTACACGCTGCACACCAGCAACGAATTTTTGCAAAGCAAAGATTCTATGCGCTACAGCATAAACGTTATTCCCGATCTCTACCCCGCCATCAGTGTAACCGAAAAGCGTGACACCGCCTCGGCCCTGCGCCTGCAGTTTACCGGCGATGTGAAAGACGATTATGGCTTTACCTCGCTCAGTTTCCGCTACCGCACCCTCAATGCTACCGACAGCGCCGGCAAAGCCACCACAGAAGCGTTGCGAAGCGTTACGCTTCCCGTAAACCGCAACCAGCAGCGCGATCAGTTTTACTATTTCTGGGATCTTTCCCGCCTCGGTATTGAGCCCGGGCAGCAGATTGAATACTACTTTGAAGTGTTTGACAACGACGGCGTGTTTGGTGCCAAGTCAACCCGCTCGCAGCGCATGATTTATCAGGCGCCCACCAAACAGCAGCTTTCCGACCTGAATGATGCGGGCAACAAGGAAGTAGAAAAGGCGCTGGAAGAAAGTCTCAAGGAATCGCAGCAGCTGCAGAAAGACATTGATGAGCTTTACAAAAAGCTCATGGAGAAAAAGAACATGACCTGGGAAGAGCGCAAAAAGCTCGATGAACTTACCCAGCGCCAGCAGCAGTTGCAGCAGAAGATAGACAAGCTGAAACAGCAGAACCAGCAAAACATAAACCAGCAGCAGGAGTTTCAGCAAAGCAATCCGCAGCAGGATCAGATGAGCGAGCTTTTCGACCAGCTGAATACCGATGAAATGAAGAAGCTGCTTGACCAGATGCAGAAACTACAGCAGCTGGAAATGAACAAGCAGCAAACACAGAAAATGCTTGACCAGATGAAGCAGGAAAACACCGATACCCGCAAGAATCTGGACCGTACGCTTGAACTGTTCCGCCAGATGCAGGTGGAACAAAAGCTCGACAATGCCATTAATGAACTGAACGATATTCAGCAAAAGCAGGATTCGCTGGCCAAACTCTCGGAGCAAAACAAGGCGCCTGCCGAAGACATTAAGAAAGGCCAGGACAGCCTGAACAAACGTTTTGACGAGCTGCGTCAGGAACTGGATGAATTGCAGGAGCTGAATGAAAAGCTTGAAAATCCAAACGAACTGCCCAATACCGACGTGCAGGAAATGGAAATCCAGCAGCAGCAGCGCCAGAGCAGCCAGCAGCTGCAAAACGGAGGCAAGCCGGGCAAAGCATCGCCCTCACAGAAAAAAGCATCCGACCAGATGCAGCAGCTTTCACAGCAACTGCAGCAGGCCCAGCAGGAAATGCAGGAAAGCAAAGAGGGCGAAGACATGAAAGCGATTCGCACGTTACTTGATAACCTGCTGCAGCTTTCGTTTGATCAGGAAGCCCTGATGAAAGAAGTAAAACAGACCAGCGTTAACGATCCGAAGTACCCTGCCCTTGCCCGCAAGCAGAACAAACTGCGCGATGATGCCCGGATGATTGAGGACAGCCTGCTTGCTCTTTCTAAACGAAACCCAAAGATTTCGCCCAAGATTAATGAGGAGGTTACCAATATAAACAGCAACATGGAGCGCTCCGTGCAAAGCCTTGCCGACCGCAGTTCGGCCGAGGCGCAAAACCGGCAGCAGCAGGCCATGACTTCGGTAAACAACCTGGCGCTTATGCTCAACGAATCACTTGAGCAAATGATGCAGCAAATGAACCAGAGCAAGAGCCAGAAAGAGGGTAATGGTGAGTGCAAGAATCCCGGCGACGGCAAAAAACCCGGTCAGGGCAAAAAGAACAAGCCCGGACAAGGCAAACAAACCGGCCCCGGCAAAGGCGATGGTAAAGGCCAAGGCGCCGAAGGTATCCGCATGAAACAGCAGTCAATCAATCAACGCATGCAGCGCCTGCAGCAACAACAGCAAAACGGCCAGCCCATGAGTGCTGAAGAGCTGGCTCGCCTGGCTGCCGAACAGGAAGCCCTGCGACGTATGCTGGAAGAATCGCTTAAAAACGGTAAAGGAAAAGAAACACCCGGTGCCGGTGGTGCCGGCGATCTTCCCTCCAAAATGGAAGAAACCGAGAACGATCTCGTAAACAAACGCATAAACGCCGAAACTCTTCAGCGCCAACAGGAGATCATTAACAAACTCCTCGAATACGAAAAAGCCGAAAAAGAACGTGAACAGGACGAACAACGCGAAGCCCAGCAGCCAAAAAATGCCCCGGAAAGTAACCCTGCCGACTTTTTGGAGTATAATAGGCAAAAACAAAAAGAAGCTGAACTTTTGAAGACTGTGCCCCCCGCTCTTTCCCCGTTCTACAAAGGCAAAGTCAACGAATACTTTAATGGCGTAGAACAGCAATGAACCTGAATTTTGAAATGCTACAGGAACAGAAACTATCGTTTGCCTCATCGCCCGAGAACATCACACTCGTTGAAAAACTCGTAAACGAAATCTGTGCAAATTCTTCAATCTCTGAAGACTATTACGGAAACATCCTCGTGGCCCTCACAGAGGCTGTAAATAACGCCATTACGCATGGCAATAAACTTGATGCGTCGAAACCGGTTGATGTGAGCTGGGCATCGGAAAATGAAAAACTCAAAGTTACCGTTACCGACCACGGTACCGGGTTTGATTACAACAACCTTCCCGATCCCACCAATCCGGAGAATCTCGAAAAGCCGAACGGACGTGGCGTATTTTTGATGCGCAACCTGGCCGACAACATTGAGTTTTTTGATGAAGGCCGTACCGTACAGCTTGAGTTCAACCTGAAGGCGTAATATGCCCCCGCAACCGAAGCAGATTCTTTTCTTCTCAGACGGAATTCCCTTTGTGCTTCCTGCCAAGGCCGAAACCCGCGCCTGGCTAAACCGCATTGCCCGTAAGCATAAAAAGCAAATCGGGCAGCTTACGTATGTGTTTGTGTCTGATGAGCAGCTTTGGAAAATGAACAAAGACTTTCTGCAACACAACACCTATACCGATATTATCACCTTCGATTATTCAGAGAAGAACACGGTGTCGGGTGAGTTATATATCAGTATTGACCGTGTGCGCGACAATGCGAAAAGTTTCGGTGTGCCAGTGCGCGATGAGTTACACCGCGTAATGGCGCATGGCCTGCTTCACCTCTGCGGCTTTAAAGATAAATCCACAAAAGAAGCAGCAGTTATGCGTAAACAGGAGGAAATGGCCCTGGCGCTGCGTTAAGCTCTTTTTGCTTGTTGACGAGGTATGTTTATGCTACATTTACAATTACGCATAAACCAACACCCATGAAACACCTTCGCTCTCTTTTTGCCTCTACCCTGCTCCTCGCGGCCTTTTTCTATGCTAATGCTGAGCCTGCACAAACCGCAACAAAGCCCGTGCAAGCCACGCAACCTACGGCCAAAGCCAAGGCCCTTTATGGTACGTGGACATTCATCGGTTCCGAAACATTTTCTATGCCGCAGGATCCGAACGACAAGCAAAAGACCGATGTACTTGTGCTGAATGCCGATGGCTCATTCAGGTTCGTAATGGATGGTGTGGAGCATCAGGGCAAGTTTATCATTGATGCCGCCGCCACATGGATTACCCTCACCGATGCAACTACAAACGAAGTATTCAAACTCAAGGTGATTGAAAAAACCGCCACACGGCTTAAGGTCGATTATCGCGATAAGGACGATGTACACAATATCCTTATTTATCAAACGAAGTAATTACAACACCTAAATAAGTAAAACGCCGGACTATTGTGCACGGCGTTTTTATTGTGAGAATAAGTCGCTTTGTATGGGTTTTGTGTGAGGTTGATTTTGTGTATGCTCCTCCCCTGTTTCTTCTACCGGGTTTGAAAGTTTTCGTGTAATCCGCCGGGCTTCGTTTTTGTAATTTACTATAGCGCGTATAGCAGTGAGGCGTTGTTTAGCTTCGCGTAATGTGGTTTCGTGATTTACCAATGGTAATGGATATGTGTTGCCGGGTATGAAATTGTATTCTTTTTGTTCGATTTCTGTGAGCTTCCACGGTTCGTGAATGAGCTGAGCGGGTAATGCAGCAAGTTCAGGAACCCATTTGCGGATAAAGGCCCCATCGTCATCCTGCTCAAGCGATTGTTTAACTACGTTGTACATGCGCAGCGTATGTGTGCCTGTAATGGCAGCCTGCATTTGTATTTGCGGGTAATGAATACCCGGTTCATAATCAAGAAACTGACGGGCAAGGAAAATGGCGGCATCTTTCCAGTGCTGGTTGAGGTTGTGTACAAAGAACGATACAACCATGGCCCGCATCCTGAAGTTGATCCAGCCCGTAGCGCATACACAACGCATACATGCATCCACAAGAGGATACCCGGTTTGGCCGTTTTGCCAGGCTGTTATCCAGGCCTCATTCCGTGCAACATCATCATACACATATGCCCTGTTTACCGGGCGGTTTTCCATTTCACACTCCTGCTCAAACTTCTGTATGAAATGGCTCTGCCACCTGAGCCGTGTAAGGAAATTGCCCAAAGCGAATTTTGTAGTTGGATTGTCAATGATGTGCTGCTGAGTGTACTGATACACCATACGAACTGACAAACACCCATAAGCAATATATGGCGACAACCTGCTGCAGCTTTGCCGGCTTAATCCTGGTTTTGACAAATGCCGGGAGTAGTTTCTTGACCGAGTACGAAGAAACGATTCAAAGTATCTCCACCCATAGCTTTCGCCTCCGGGTTGAAACATAGGATTTATGCTTTTCAACTGTCGTATTAGTTCATCAGGTATTGCAAACGTCTCCTCTATTTCCTCATCAACAATAATATCCTTCCATCGCCCCTCTCCTATTATCAGCTGCGCATCGGCCATGAATGTGTCAAAAGCTTCAATCCAGCCATTCCTGTTTTTCAGCTTACGCGTAATAGGCAGTTGCCTCTCTTCTATCCAGGGCAATTGTTCCCCGTGGAACAATTTGGTTATTTCACGGTCACGCGCAAAGCTTAATGCATTTCCGGTTTCCTGATGTGAATACACCGCGACAACATTGTACCGCTTAAGTATCCATCCAAATACGTTTGCTGTTTTTCCACAACAGAAATACACCCGTTTTTGATATTTCTCTAGTTGCCTGTTGATATCTGCTATTGATTCATATATAAACCGGTGATGTCTGATGTCTGCATCTTCTGCCTCTATTAAGTCCGGGTCGATTATGTATATGGGTAAAACGGCTATTTCACTCTGCAGGGCTCTTGCCAGTGCATAGTTGTCGTGCAAACGCAGGTCGCGTTTAAACCACATTACCACTACCCTGCTTTTCATGCGCTAAATTTGTTCCGGCTGTTTGTTTGGTTTCGCATAGCTGTAGCGTGCTATGCGTGTTGTGGTGTGGTAACTGTCGAGGTTGCTGCTTGTAATGGTTTGTAATTGTTCAATGTCTATGTACCCGTCGTTCTTTATCGCCAGCTCATCAATCCACACTTCTTCCACTTTTCCAATTATCATTACAGTCCGGTTTAGTTTTATTTCTACTTCTTCAGCAAAACGGCAACCTATCCTCAAGCGGCTCTCGGCCACATACGGCGCATTAATTATTGGCGTATGCAATGGTGTTAACCCAACGGCATCAAACTCTGACGTGTTTCTGTTGTAGCGTGCAGCTGTTTGGTGCGCCTGTTGCGTAATTTCGGGATGTATATGGTTGAGGGTAAACCAGCCTGTTTCTTTAATATTCTCATATGTATGTCGTTCTGTTTCCGGTGGTCTAATAATCATTCCCACCAAAGCCGGATTAGCCCCGAGGTGAAACACCTGACTGAATATGGCAAGGTTTGTTTGCCCTGCTGCGTTCTGTGTGCCCACAAGGTTTACACTTTTAAATCCCCAAAGGCTGTTTACGAAGTTGGTGCGGAATTGCTTTTCGAATGCTTCTATTTCCTGTTGGTCTATTTTTCTCATACACTACATTAACCATCATTCACAGCCTATTGTTTACAGGTGTTTCACGTGGAACAGCATTTCACATTGCTATTACCTACCTTTGCATAATATTTCTAATTATCATGCTTCAGGATTATGATGTAATTGTGGTGGGGGCTGGTCACGCTGGCTGCGAAGCTGCTGCTGCTGCTGCAAATATGGGTTCGCGCGTGTTGCTGGTGACCATGAATATGCAAACCATTGCTCAAATGAGCTGCAATCCCGCTATGGGTGGCATTGCCAAAGGCCAGATTGTGCGTGAGGTTGATGCCCTGGGCGGTTACTCAGGCATTGTAAGCGATAAAACAGCTATTCAGTTTCGCATGCTTAACCGGTCTAAAGGTCCGGCTATGTGGAGCCCACGTGTGCAGAGCGATCGTTGGCGTTTTGCCGAGGAGTGGCGTCTTATGCTTGAACAGACTCCGAATCTTGATTTCTGGCAGGATATGGTCTCGCGCCTTTTGATTAAAGATAACCGCGTAGCGGGAATTGTTACCGGTATGGGTATTGAGATACGTGCAAAAGCAGTGGTACTCACTAACGGTACGTTCATGAACGGTATTATTCATGTGGGGGAGAAGCAGTTTGGTGGTGGTAGAATGGGGGAGAAGGCCTCCACAGGCATTACCGAACAGTTAATTGATATTGGCTTTGAGTCGGGAAGAATGAAAACCGGAACACCGCCGCGTGTAGATGGTCGTTCACTCGATTATTCGAAAATGGAAGAACAGCCTGGTGATGAAAAACCGGAAAAGTTCTCGTTTGATACAACTGTAGAGCCAATTACCACTCAGCGTTCCTGTCATATAACCTATACCAGTGATGAAGTACACGATATCCTGCGAACGGGGTTCGAGAAATCGCCTATGTTTCAGGGACGTATTCAAGGGCTTGGGCCACGTTACTGTCCTTCAATAGAAGATAAGATTAACCGTTTTGCCGATAAAGACCGCCACCAGCTGTTTGTTGAGCCTGAAGGATGGAACACCGTTGAGGTTTATGTGAATGGTTTTTCTACTTCGTTACCTGAAGAGGTACAGTACAATGCTCTGCGCAAAGTGGCGGGCTTTGAAAAGGTAAAGTTCTTCCGTCCCGGCTACGCCATTGAGTACGATTATTTCCCGCCCATGCAACTTGATTTAACGTTGCAGACTAAGCTTGTGGAGAACCTTTATTTTGCGGGTCAAATAAACGGGACTACCGGTTATGAAGAGGCAGCCTGTCAGGGAATAATGGCAGGAATAAATGCTCACCTGAAGATTAATGGAAGTGGGCCGTTTATTTTACAGCGTTCTGAGGCCTACATAGGCGTGCTGCTTGATGACCTGGTGACGAAAGGCACTGAAGAGCCTTACCGGATGTTTACCTCACGTGCTGAATACCGTATTCTGCTTCGTCAGGATAATGCCGATGTGCGGCTTACGCCTAAGGCGCATGAGATTGGTTTGGCAAGCGGGGCGCGTTACCAGCGTGTGCAGGAAAAAATTGCTAATTCACGGGCAATTACCAAGTATTTTAAAGATTACAGCATTGAGCCTGCCAGGGTAAATACCACACTGGAACAGCTTAATTCTTCACCTATTTCTCAGAAGGTTAAATTGTTTGGTTTGTTATCGCGCCCTGGGATTTCTGTGGCTGATTTAGCCGGGAGTGATGCAGAAGTGAAGGCCTTTCTTTCTCGGTTTGATGCGGAGACGATTGAGCAGGCCGAGATTCAGATGAAATACGAAGGCTACATTCAGCGTGAAAGCGAAATGGCCGATAAGCTCAGCCGGTTGGAACATATTCAGCTCGATAGCGACTTTAACTACAAGCAGCTTACCTCTTTGTCTATGGAGGCCCGCGAAAAACTGTCGCGTATCCGTCCGCTTACACTCGGGCAAGCATCGCGAATAAGCGGAGTAAATCCGTCTGACATTTCCGTTTTGCTCGTGTATTTAGGGCGCTAGGCAATTCCCCAGTTTTCTGATCAGGGCTTCTCATCATCGGGAGGCCCTGTTTGTTTTATGAGATTTCGTTTCACGTGAAACGCGCGGAGTAAATAACCAACGTTTTGTCAGGGCTT
Source organism: Bacteroidota bacterium (assembly GCA_020402865.1). Lineage (NCBI taxonomy): Bacteria > Pseudomonadati > Bacteroidota > Bacteroidota bacterium. The sequence continues at coordinate 63,117 of JADBYT010000004.1, forward strand.
GCGTTCATCATTTTCCGCCTCTTGTCACCGTACATAAATCAGCCTTAATTTAAAAACGACTTGCCTATGGCTTATTTAGCCAGCTACTAACCCTTTTGTCGTTTCGCATTATTCAATCCTATTCAGTTTTCGTTCGTGCCTTCTGTTTTTATTAAACCCATTTTACAGTCAATTATTCCAGCCTATTTCTTTCCGGTCATCATTAGAATTTAAGCCCAAGCACCTCGTTTTTTTCTTTTTCGATTTTCACCCGACTCCCTTTTGAATAAATAACTCAGGCCCTCATCTTTTTGGCTTAATACCAACCGCTCGCCTGGGCCATAATTTCATAATCAGCCTTTTTCAGTTCTAACTGTTTCACGTGAAACCATATTTCAAAACTTATTTCGCACCTCAACCAGGCTTAAACCATCTTTTCAACAACAGCCTGTTCCTTGCTTTCCACCCCGGCATGTTCGAAACATGTATTCACGAGTCAGATTTCGAGCCAGCCAATCGAGTAGCTTTAGTCCTGTGCCTTAACGATACTGTCTGCTATATTTTGGAATTTATCAAATTGGCAAAAATTATGAAATACAGATAGTTACACTAAAATTAAACAACAATTTATGATAGAATCTGCCATATTTATGTTTCACGTGGAACAAATCAAATTTGTAGAACATCTTTGGACAATATTCTTCAATAAGAAAATCGTAAAACACTGAAAAACATAGATTAACAAAACTATTTAAAATATTGTTTCACGTGGAACAACAGAACAACATCAAAATAGAGGCTTGCCCGGTATGCGGTGGCCGCACATTTGCCGACATGATTGTGTGCAAGGACTACACCGTAAGCAAAGCCGAGTTTGCCATACAGCAATGTTCGTCTTGCGGCTTTGCATTCACCAATCCGCGCCCGGCAAACGAACACTTGGGCGCCTACTACGAGTCGGACGATTACATTTCGCATTCCAACACGTCGAAAGGGCTGGTGAGCAAAATGTATCAGCGTGTACGCAAATACACCCTGAAAAAGAAAGTGCAAATGGTAACCGCGCTGGCAGGCAAAACGGGCAACTTGCTTGATATTGGTTGCGGCACGGGCGACTTTCTGAATGCAAGCCGCGATGCAGGATGGAAAATCACCGGTATCGAGCCAAGTCCTTCGGCACGGCAAATGGCCAAAGCCAACCACAACCTCGACATTCTCGACGAGCCGTTGCTTGACACATTGCCCGGCCAGAGTTTCGACGTAATTTCCATGTGGCATGTGCTTGAACATGTGCCCGATTTGCCAGGCCGCATGCAAACACTTAAACGCCTGCTTGCGCCCGGTGGCACGCTCATCATTGCCGTGCCCAACCGCAACGCCCACGATGCCGCACACTACGGAAAATTCTGGGCCGCCTACGATGTGCCCCGTCACCTCTGGCATTTCCGCCCGGACGATATACGCGCACTGGCAAAAACGCACGGCTTCGAACTCACCGCAATAAAACCCATGGTGTTCGACGCATACTATGTTTCGATGCTGAGCGAGAAATACCGCAGCGGCAGCAACCGTTACCTTGCTGCTGCCTGGCGCGGATTTATTTCAAACCGCAAAGCCGGAACCGAACGCTGGTCGAGCCAGATCTACATTCTCCGCCACGCCAATTCATAATGCCATGCTCACCCGTCAGCTGCTTACCATTGGGTTGCTGGTGCTCTCCAATGTGTTTATGACTTTTGCCTGGTACGGCCACCTCAAGTTTCACGAATGGGGCTGGTTTACCCGCGCCGGACTTTTTGCCACCGTGCTCATAAGCTGGGGGCTGGCGTTTTTCGAATACTGCTTTCAGGTGCCCGCCAACCGCATCGGCTACCTCGAAAACGGGGGGCCGTTTAACATGGTTGAGCTGAAGGTGATTCAGGAAGTGGTGTCGCTTATTGTGTTTTCGCTCATTCTGGCATTTGTATTCAAAAAGCAGGAGCTCACGTTAAATCACCTCATTGGCTTTGGTTTTCTCATCCTGGCCGTTTACTTTGTATTCAAGAAGTAGCGCAACAACAGTCTGCTTTGCAACAACACGTTGCAATTAACACGGCAGGAGCGCACGATAAACAAAACAGGAAAAGCACACGTGATTGGTATTGTTATACAGCTTTTGTTGTCGTGGTTGTTGCTGTGGCTTATTGAAAAGAAAAGCCTGAGCGTACTCGGCTTTTATCCCACGGGGAAAAGGCTGCGACTTTTTTTTCTTTTTCTTTTTATTACGGCGGCCTTCTCCGCATCAGAATATCTTTTCAGGATGTGGCTGGCCGGGCAGCGATGGGCTTTAAATAACGAAGGCTCGAGCGCACAACTTATTTCAGGATTATGGTGGAATCTCAAATCGGTTTTGTTTGAAGAACTGATTTTCCGGGGTGCGCTTTTTTATATTCTGATAAAAAGAATCGGCATTCCGTACTCACTCATTATCTCATCATCAGCCTTTGGCATTTATCACTGGTTTTCGCACGAGGTGTTTGGCGATCCGGGACAAATGCTTGTGACCTTTATTATTACCGGAATTATGGGGCTGGTGTACGCCTATGCCTACACAAAAACGTTTTCCCTGCTTGTTCCGATTGCCATTCATTTTGGCTGGAACATGATAAAAAGCGTAGTGTTTTCCGATACCGTGATCGGCAAGCAGCTGCTCGTTATTCAGGAGCCGGTGCCCGTGGTAACAGTTTCGTACTTCGCGTATTTTTTCATCGGCTTCTTTCCAATTATCGGTTGTTGGGCGATGTGTTTTGTGCTGCTTAAAAAGCAGCGTCAGGAGCCATTGCCTTGAACCACGAGCAGCAAAAAGCCGCACCCTCATTTGTTGATGCACGGCAGCGCGCTGTATATCAAAAACAGGAAACTCCGCACCCGGTTTTGGTGTACTCCTGAAGGCGTGTTACTTTGTATTCCAATTGCAACAGAAAATGGACATCAGCTACATCCTCAATCACCTGGGCGAAGACCGCGAGAATTATTTCAACGCGGTAAACCCGCCTATGATGCTTACCACCAACTTCGCCTTCAGAAACGTGGCGCACATGCGCAACGAACTGGAACATGAGCTGGAAACGCCATTTTACACCCGCGGCTATAACCCAACGGTAGCGATACTGCGCCAGAAGCTGGCCGCGCTTGAAGGAGCCGAAGACGCGCTGGTGTTCAGCAGCGGCAGTGCTGCGGTGGCCGCCGCGGTGATGAGTGTGGTAAAAGCCGGCGGACATGTAGTAAGCGCCGAAAAACCCTACAGCTGGACACGCTCCCTGCTGGGAAGCTACCTTGCCAGATACGGCGTTACCGTAAGCTACGTAACCGGCCCCGATACAGCCGGCTTCGAAAAAGCCGTGCTGCCAAACACCCAGCTCATTTATCTCGAAAGCCCGAACTCACTCACGTTTGAGCTGCAGGACATTGCCGGCATTTGCGCCATGGCTAAACGCCACGGTATTCCGGTGGCCATAGACAACAGCTACAATTCGCCGCTTAACCAAAGTCCGATTGCAATGGGTGCCGATCTGGTTATCCATTCGGCCACCAAATACCTGAACGGCCACAGCGATGTGGTGGCCGGTGTAGTGGCGGGTTCAAAAGCACGCATTGCCAAAATGATGGCGGAGGAGTACATGACTCTCGGCGCCGTGGTGGGCGCGCATGATGCGTGGCTGATGCTGCGCGGACTGCGCACGCTGGAGCTGCGCGTGCAACGCTCGGCCGAATCGGCACAAAAACTGGCGGAGTTTCTGGCCGCGCACCCCAAAGTGGAGCGTGTATATTATCCGTGGCTGCACACCAATGCCGATTTTGCGCTGGCGCAGCAGCAGATGAAGCGGGGAGGGGGGCTGCTTTCGGTTTTGCTCAAGGCCGGTGAGGTAAAACAAGTAGAAGCTTTTTGCGACGGACTGAAGCGGTTTTTGATTGCCACTTCGTGGGGGGGGCATGAGTCGTTGTGCTTTCCGTTGTGCGCGTTGAAAGCCTCGGCCAGTTTTACAAGTCCGCTGCCGTGGAATCTGGTGCGGTTATATGTGGGGTTGGAGGATGCGGAGTTGCTGCGGGAAGATCTGGCGCAGGCGCTGGAGCGGGTGTAGGTTTTTGGGTGTTTTTTTCGCTTCGCGAAAATCCAGGTAGTATGTATGGGTTGGTGTTCTTTTCGCTTCGCGAAAATTCAGGATTGAGACAATGCCTGTTTTCGCTTCGCGAAAATGCGGCGTGTTGTGCGTCGGGATTATTTGCAATGATCCCGGCATACGTCCGCTTGAAAATGATGCACCCGCCGGGAAAGTGCTTTCTGTCCAAATAAAGCATCATTGCCCTTTCCCGGCAGATTTGTTTTTCGCCCCAGCCCAAAGCCTGCGACAGATTCCCGGATTAAAGCAGCTATTTTTGCCGTCGCCGCCTTTGGGCTTGTGCAAAAAACAAATGCCCGGACTGAAAAAGTCCGGGCGTGCATCGCTTTATCGTGACTCCGGAGGGATTCGAACCCCCAACCAACAGAACCGGAATCTGTCATTCTATCCAGTTGAACTACGGAGCCGTAAATTCAGGGGCAAAGATAGCAACCTGTGGCGGATTTCAAGGGTTTTACACAATAAACAAACACAAACAGAGTTAACAGGCTGTGACAAACGCATAAATTTGTACTGATGCGACTTTATTCTACTCTTCAGAAAACGATTCTTCTTTTTCTTCTCGCGGTATTAACTACGGGGCAGCTTGCTGCACAACAGGCGCAGGCGCTTGGGTCGTGGCGCGTGCATTTGCCTTACAAAAAAGGACGGTTTGTGGCTGGTGGACCGGCTGCGGTGTGGTGTGCTTCCGACTTTGGCCTGTTCAGAACAAACCGGGCCGATGGTAGCGTGCAACGCATTACCAAAGTGGAAGGACTTTCAGACCTTTCGTTTTCGGCGCTTGAATATGCTCCGGATAATGATGTGCTCGTTATCGGGTATAAAACCGGAAACATCGACCTGCTTTACAACGGACGCGTGGTAAACCTGCCCGATATACGCCGCTCTACCATTATCGGCAGCAAAACCATCAACAACATTACCGTGGTAGGCTCGCTGGCTTACCTCTCGTGCGGATTTGGCATCGTGGTGCTCGACCTGAATCGTGTGGAGGTGAAAGACACCTACATTATTGGAAACAACGGGACCTACCTCGAAGTGTTAGATGTAACCACAGATGCGAACCAGATTTATGCCGGTACCGCACAAGGACTTTATTACGCCTCACTCACCAATCCGTTCCTTTCAAGCTTTACCAGCTGGACACGTTACACATTCCTGCCATCCACCAAAATAAACGCGCTGGCATTATTCAATAATGAAGTTATTGCCAACTACCGCCCTTCCAACACGGCATTAACAGACGTAATGATTCACCTCGATCCGGTAAGTCTGCTGTGGGATACGGTGCCTAATTTTGGTGGTGGTCGTTTTGTGAGCGATATTGATGTGCGGAATAATGAAATGTTTGTGGCCGATATTTATTCCGTGCCGGTGCTTACACCCGCGTTTGCCGAAACCCGGCTTTACCTTGCGGCGGCCAGCGGTCCGTTGTTTCCCAATTCAATTTTTGTGGATCAGACGCACCCCTGGGTGGCCGATAACGAACGCTCGTTGATTCAATCGACGGATGTGTTTAATGGTGTGGTGTATGCCCCCAACGGACCTTCGTCGGTAGATGTGTTTGCCATGACCGTTTCGCAGGGCGAACTGCTGGTGGTGCCGGGCGGACGCGATGATGCGTGGAACAATATTTACAGCCGCGAAGGTGCATCAAAGCTAAATAACGGCCTTTGGACAAACTACAACCGGAACACGCTTCCCATGCTGGTTGATTCAACCTACGACCTGATTTGCTGTGCCATTGATCCTACAAATTCCAACCACTTTTTCTTCGGCTCGTGGGGCGAAGGGCTGGTGGAAATGAACGGCAACCAGATCACCACCATTTACGATCAGAACAACAGCATCCTGCAATCGCGCCCTGCTTATCCGTGGTGCGGCGTAAGCGGACTGGCATACGACGAAAGCAATAATTTGTGGGTGGTAAACTCACACGTGCCGCAATGCCTTAAAGTGCGTACGCCAAGCGGCCAGTGGCGGTCGTTTGATTTCTCCGGCTTAGTGGCAGGCGAAAATGTGGTGGCTCATCTGCTCATTACACAAAGCGGCCAGAAATGGATGATTTTGCCCCGTGGTGGCGGCATGCTGGTGTTTGACGACAAAGGCACGCTGAACACCACCAGCGACGACCGCAAGCGTAAATTAGGCTTTACCACTGGCGTAGGCAAAATTCCGGGTAACGAGGTGCTGTGCATGGCCGAAGACGACGATGGCGAAATTTGGGTAGGCACCAACGACGGAGTGGGCGTTTTTTACGCACCCGAAAATGTGTTTAACGCAAGTGGTTTCGACTGCCAGCGCGTGCTTATCAACCAGGACGGCACCTTGCAGGAACTGTTGAAAGGACTTGAAGTGACTTCAATTGTAATTGACGGCGCCAACCGTAAATGGATTGCCACACGCGGCGGCGGCGTGTTCCTCATGTCGGCCGACGGCACAACTGAAATCCTTCACTTCACCGCCGCAAACAGTCCGCTGCTTTCAGACAATGTAGAAACCATTGCCATAAACGACGCCACCGGCGAAGTATATTTCTCGACCGATAAAGGCCTCATTTCCTATGTAAGTGATGCCGTGGAAGGTGGCGACAAAAACGAAGACGTAATGGCCTATCCCAATCCGGTGCGCCCTGAGTACACCGGCCCCATTGCCATTCGCGGATTAGTAAAAGATGCCGATGTGAAAATTACCGACGTGCGCGGCAATGTGGTGTTTAAGACCAAGTCGCTGGGCGGACAGGCTATTTGGGATGGCAACAACTTTGCCGGCCAGCGCGCAGCTACTGGTGTGTATCTGGTGTTTATCACCAACGACGATGGCTCGGAAACAGCCATTACCAAGATTTTGTTTGTGAATTGAGGTAAAGTACTCCGGTGGCTTCGATCTCCGCAGGCATGCGGAGACTCTGCCGCCGGGAGCAAAATACTCCGGTGGCTTCGATCTCCGCAGGCATGCGGAGACTCTGCCGCCGGAAGCAAAGTACTCCGGTGGCTTCGATCTCCGCAGGCATGCGGAGACTCTGCCGCCGGGAGCAAGGATTCTTCGCGGCCAACGCACCACAAAGTCACCGTATCTTTGCCGCATGCTACACAGCACGCGGGGCATTGTGTTCCACACCATTCCGTATTCCGACAGCCGGCTCATTGCGCGTATTTACACTGAGCAGTTCGGGCTGCGGAGTTACATTGTGTCGGCCTCGCGGAGTAAAACGGGCAAGGTGCGCAGCCGCTTGCTTCAGCCGCTCATGCATCTGGATCTGGTGGTACAGCAGCGCGAAAAAAACACGCTGCACAGCATCAAAGAACTGAGCTGCCACGCGCCTTACCGCCACCTGCACGAAGACATTGTAAAAACCACCGTGGCGCTGTTTGTGGCCGAAGTGCTGCACAAAGCCGTGCGCGAAGAAGAGCCCGACCAGCCGTTGTATGATTTCATCTGCTCCTCGCTGCAGGTGCTTGATCTTTTGCACGAAGGCACGGCTAATTTTCACCTGGCCTTTCTCATGCAGCTTACGCGCTACCTCGGCTTCTATCCGCAAAGCAACAACAACGGCCCGCAAAGCGTGTTTGATCTGCGCGACGGGATTTTTCGTCCGCACATTCCCAATCATCCGCTCTTTGTGGATGCGCCTGAATCGCGCCAGCTGGAAGTACTGCGCGAACTGAGTTTTGCCAACCTCGCCACACTTAAACTCAACGCCGAACAGCGCCGCCTTTTGCTGGTACACCTGCTGCGCTACTACGAGCTGCATGTGAGCAATATGCAGGGCATAAATTCGCACGAAGTGCTGAGTGTGGTGTTGGGGTAGATTGTTATCTTTATTTCGTCAGACATCATCATAGTATTAACCCCATTATCCACATCCATGCGTATTCTTAGCCTTGCCGGTTTGGTTGCTTTCCTGATGCTTGCTTTTACCACATGCAAAGAGAAAAAAACACCGGAGGAACTTTTGTGTGAGCAAAACACCTATGAGCCATATTCAGTGGAACTTTTCGAATTCAAAACTACGCCGGACACAACGATGGTGATTTATTTTAACCGCGAAGTGTCTGAAGAAGATGTCCCTCTTGAGGTGGTGTTGTACTTTGGTGTTGACTCCAGCTCAAGAACTCAAAAAGCGGCCTATATTCAGCTACCATTGAAAAAAACCAAGGGTCGAAAACTCAGCTACAAAATCCCGCTTAACGAGCCTGAAATAGACAGCTTAAACACCTATGCCAAAAGAGAGTTGTTCAATGTTTATGTCTGGGTTTCGGCAAATAATAAATTAAGTTATAAATATGGCTCTATCAGACCAGCAAAATACGCCGGAGAAACAACAGAATTTTATCCTGACAGTACGCGGTCTTTTTCTTATAGAGGGATGAAACAATTAACAAGAGCAACCGATTCGTTATTGCGAAAAAAGCTGTGTTTTGCAGACAATGAAATGGTGTATTTATGGCTTACAGATAATTACAGATACTACAGCGGCAAATACAACGATTCGGGGAAAAAACATGGACATTGGAAGTGCTTTTACAGCAATGGAAAAACAATGTTTGAAGGAGAGTTTAAGGATGGAGTGCAAATAGACGTTTTTCTCAGATACAATTATTACGGCACACTTTGCGACACGGTTAAAGGTCCAATGTGGTGGTAACGGCAGGGGTATTTATAAAATATTGGCTTACAACGCCCCCTGTATTTCGCTAATTTGCGCGAAATAAATTACTCAACCCATGTCCACACTCCAAGACCAATTCCTGCTCCGCCCCGACATTACTTACCTCAACTTCGGCTCTTTCGGCGCTACGCCGCGGCCGGTGTTTGAGGCTTACCAGCGCTGGCAGCTTGAGCTTGAGCGCGAGCCGGTGCAGCATATCGCGGTGCGTGCGCCGCAGCTTTTGCGTGAAGCCCGCGAGGCATTAGGCAACTACGTAGGCGCACATGCCGACGATCTGGTGTTTACGCCCAATCCCTCGCAGGCCATAAACATTGTGGCGCGTAATCTTGAGGCCGTGCTGCAGCCGGGCGACGAAATTCTGAGCACCGACCTTGAATACGGCGCCATGGACCGCACATGGAACTACTACGCGCGCAAAAACGGCTGGGTGTATCGCCGCCAGCCTATTCCGCTGCCGCTTTCGGGGCAGGACGAGTTTCTGCAGGCATTCTGGGCCGGACTTACGCCGCGCACCAAAGTGGTGTTCATCGGCGAAATTACCAGTACTACTGCGCTCGTGTTTCCGGTGGAACAAATTTGCCGCAAAGCCCGTGAACTGGGGCTGCTTACCATTGTGGACGGCGCCCACGTGCCCGGGCATATTCCGCTAAACCTCACCGCACTCGATCCTGATTTTTACACCGGCGCCTGCCACAAATGGATGATGGCTCCCAAAGGCTGCTCGTTTTTGTATGCCCGCCGCGACAAGCAGCATATGCTTGATCCGCTCATCATCAGCTGGGGCTACGAAAGCGTGGCTCCCACGCACTCGCGCTTCATCGACTACCACGAAATGCAGGGCACCAATGATTTCAGCGCGTATCTGGCGCTGCCCGCCTGCATTGAGTTTATGAAACAGCACAACTGGCCCGAAGTAAGCCGCCAATGCCGCGAGCTTACGCTGCAAAACATTCCGCGCTTTGCCGCACTGCTGCGCACGGTGCCGCTGGCTCCGCTGAATAGTGGCATGTTCGGCCAAATGTGCAGCTTGCCGCTGAACTTCGTGAAACCGGTGGCTTCGATCCCCGCAGAAATTTGCGGGGACACAACCGCCGGTGGGAATGTCATTGCGGCGGAATCTGTTGCCGGAGCTGATGCCTCTTCGGCTGAGTCTGCCCCTCCGGCGACTTCGACAAGCTCAGTCTCCGGAGGCAATTTCGCGGCGGCTAATTCAGTCGCGGTGGCTGAGCTTGTCGAAGCCACCGCTGCCTCTGCCGCCGCGCTTAAAAAGCGCCTTTACGAGGAATTCAAAATAGAAATCCCTGTAATGATGCACAACGGACAGGCTTACTTGCGCTATTCCATCCAGGCATTCAACACACAGGCCGATCTGGACAGGTTGTATGAGGCGCTGGAGGCGGTTTTGTAGCAGAAAAGTTTTTTGCCCGCGCCAAGAATACCTAAAATTGGTATATTTAATGAACAAAGCAATGCAATGAACAAAAACACATCCATTACTCTTGGCGGTCATTTTGAGGAGTTTATTCAGCATGCGCTGCAGCAGGGCAGATATAAAAATGCAAGCGAAGTAATTCGTGCCGGATTGCGCTTGCTTGAGGAAGAAGAGAATAAAGTTCAGGCGTTGAAAATAGCTGTTCAGGAGGGTATTGATAGCGGTATTGCGGAAGACTTTGACCCCGAAAAACACATTAAGGCGCTTAAAGCAAAAAGGAAATAATGGGGAAGTTGAAATTTTCCCGGAAAGCACTTACCGATCTGGAAGATATTTGGGATTACACGGTTGAGAAATGGTCGGAAAAACAGGCAGAAAAGTACTATCGTTTCCTTCTGGATGCCTGTAAGGAAATAGCCGCAAATCCTAAAGCCGGCCGGAGTTATACTCAAATTTCACCCAATCTTTTTGGGGTAAATCCCGGACGGCACATTGTTTTTTATCAGTTGGATGAGCAGGGCGACACAGTAGTGCTCAGAATCCTGCATCAGCAGATGGATTTGAAACAGCGAATGGGTGAGTGATTTTTGAGAACAGAAGTTTATATAGTCGCTATTCCATTCGGGCATTCAACACACAGGCTGAGTTAGACAGGTTGTTTGAGGCGCTGGAGGCGGTTTTGTAAATAAAATCACGAAGACTCGGCAGTCAACGTTTCTAGTTCTTCCATAATCAGATATGAAGCAGGAGGAGAGCCCTGATTCACATGACAATCAACCCATTCGAAGAAATTAGAGTTTTTCATCAACAATGAAAATTCAGTGATGAGGTAGTTTTTAAGAGGTGGTTCGGAGTTTTTGATTTCAGACCATATAGAGATCCTGTTTTCCAGCACAAAAACAATGTCTTCAAAATCCTGACTGGTTCTGCCGTCCTTTCCTCCCCGTCCTTTGAACGCCTCCATTTTTGTAGCAAGAAAATAAGGCGCACTTAATATTCGTATGTCCAGTTTATCATCTAACATGTGTGTAGCCGAATTATGAAACCCATCGTGATACCAGATATTTTCAAAACCAATAAATGAGGCATCTTTTGTGGGCATAATGTCAACAGTAATACCTTGTATTTTATAACGGCAAACAACAGAAGAATCAATGTCGTTTACAAATCCTAAACCACGAAGTTTTTCTTCAAGTATTGTTCGGGCTTTATAGCTTATTAATTCAATAATTATATCAACATCATCAGTCGGACGCACATCATAGGTTATCAAATCTGAGTATAAAGAAAGTGTGGCACCACCCACAAAAACCACGTCAGGCCTCATTTCTTTCAGCGCATTGGCCACCACTTTTAACCGCAACAAATTATTACTATGATTCATTAAGAATTTGCTTTTTCAGTTCAGATACCGCAAAGGTAACTTCACGAACCCGCCCTACGCGAATAAGATCTACAAGCGCAAGCAAAAAATACAGCGTCTGGTCTTTTAACACTGCCGATGTTTGGTTTTTATATAACGGTTCTACTGCAAGTCCGCTAAGTGTTCCTTTCTGATCGGGCCACACATAATCCATTTCGCTTACAAACACATTTCGTACTGAGGGATGCGCATGAGCTGTGGGCACACCGCGCACAAGTGTTCCCGGTTGTTGCGGAAACACATATTTCAATCCGTGTTCAATAAACTCCATCAGGTTCATTCGCTTAACTGCTTTCTTTTTGTAATCAATAAGGCCGGCAGCAACACTTCTGTTCAGCGATTCGGATACTTCTGATACGCTTATCCCCAATTCGTTGGCAACGTCAATAAGCCGCCAGTTGCTGTTGTTCAGCGCAATTATTTTTAGAAGAATTACCACATCCTGTGGCCGCATGCCATTGTGTTTTCGCATAACACAAAAATACACATATTCTCATTTCGCAATTTGCGAAATGAGAATATGTATGAAAATACAAACACAAATTGTTGAATAACAGGCTAAAACGAATTATTGGAATCCCCTCACTTCTTCGGCGGCTTCTTCAAAAACACATACGGCATATTATCCAGAAAGCCCGGTGCGTGTATGGTAAGTGTTTTCACGGTACCATCGGCATTGAGTTCAAACTCGGAAGGGGAAATGCCCCAGATGGGCGAGTTGAACGTGCAGAGCATTTTTCCGTTGCCCATGTACTCGAGGGTGCCGCTCATTTGCGGGTGGTGCTGGAAACGCACAATGAGTTTGCCGTCTTTGTCCATGTCAATAGCCATGCGGCCGTACACAGGATGCCCGTAAAGGCCAATAAATGCAGAAAGCGCCACAGGCGGCTGGCCGGCGTTTTTCACCTCCTCGCGCCATTTGGCAAGGTCGGCATCGGCCTCGGCTTCGTCCTGCTTTGTATAGGGCAGCAGGCGCTGGCTGTAGTTTTTGTAGGGCTGGCCGCAAAACGCATCAATAAGCTGGTAGCGCAGGGCGGTAAACAGGCTGTTGTTGTCGGTGTTGGTGAGGATTACAAAGCCCACGTTTTCTTCGGGAATAAAGCATACTGTGGTAAGGAAGCCGCCCGCGCCGCCATCGTGCCAGATAATTTTGCGGCCGTGTATATCGGCCATAAACCAGCCTAAGCCGTATGCCTGAAAGTGCATACTCGGAAACAGCGACGAGGTGCGCGGAATAATGGTTTGCGGGGTGTAGGTTTTACGCAGTGCGGCGTAGGGCACCACTTCCTTACCACCAAAGCGGCCGCTGTCTAAGTGCATCTGAATCCAGTGCGCAAGATCGCTCACGCACGAGTTTATGCTGCCGGCGGGCCCCAGGTTGTCCACATTGTCGTAGGCGGGCAGCATGTATTGTTTGCCCTGCCAGCGTGTGTAGGGGCGGCAGGCGTTGGTATCATTCACAATGGCTTTGTGCGTGGTGCTGCTGCGTGTCATGCCCAGCGGCTTAAACAGGCGTTCGGTCACAAAATCGTCCCAGCTTTTTCCGCTGGCCGCCTGCACGGCCTGTCCGGCGGCGAGGTAAGCCGCATTGCAGTAACCGAATGCCGAGCGGAAGGCAATTTGCGGCTGGTGCTTGGCCATGAGGCCGATAATTTGTTCGCGGCTCAGGTCGGAGTCCCAGTGCACAAAATCGCCCTGAAAGGTTTGCAGCCCTATGCGGTGGCAGAGCAAATCGCGCAGGGTTACGGCCTTGTTGGCCAGCGGATCGTTAAGCTGAAAGCCCGGCAGCCAGCGCCGCACGGTATCGTCGAGCGAGAGTTTTTTCTCGTGGTCGAGCATGGCCACGGCGGTGCCGGTAAAGGCTTTGCTGCACGAGGCAATCTGGAAGAGTGTTTTGTCGTTTACGCGCCCCGGCTTGCCCACTTCGCGCACGCCGTAGCCTTCAGACACGACTACCTTGCCATCTTTCACTACGGCAATTGCGAGACCGGGCACATTCCACGCGGCCATTTCGCGGGTAATGTAGCGGTTGAGGCTGTCGGTAACAAAGGCGGGGAGTTTTTGGGCATGAAGGGAGGGGGCGGCAAGCAGCAGCCATGCGAGTATGCGGAAGCGGAATTTGCTCATGCAGCGAAGGTATTGTGGGGGCGGGTGATTTGCAAGCGGGGATTTACTGAGCGGTTTTTTGGGTGTGTGGTTGGGGGGGTATTGGGATGTGTGGATATAAACTTTGCGTAATGTGCGGATATTGGATAGTTTTTGGGTTAGTTTGTATGTAATCAGCAGGTTAGGGTTGTTTTTATTGGGTTTTTTGTGGTGGTTGAGTTGCGTATATTTGGGAGTTAGTAGCCATTATGACAGACATTAAGACCATACAAGTAATTGACAGCTGGGACTTAACCTCTATTGGAATGATTGCAGAATTGAAACATCATCTAAATGGGCTTCAGGGTGGTTTAATAATCAAGTCTCAATCGACAGGTGACGAGTGGAAAATTAAGCATCGAATTTTATTTAGCCACACTTATGGTAAACAAAAAACGTTTACTAATGAAGCGACTACTCATTCTTTTCTGAGTTTTGACAGTATCGAAAAGCAAATTGTTTCTGCAAAAAATATCCTTGACAAAGAAGAAGACAATATTTTTCAATATCAAGTGCAACCCATCGGACACAAATCAAAGCCGGTAAAAGGCGACAAACTTGTAGAACTGGTTATGCATAAGTTTGCATGCCCTTGCTGCGGCTACAAGACGTTTAGCCATAATCCTGACGGTTCATACGACATTTGTACAGCGTGCTTCTGGGAGGACGATCCAATACAACTTGCCGACCCAGACTATGAGGGCGGAGCAAACAGGGTTTCTCTTAGACAAGCGCAGAAGAATTTTCAAAAATTTGGAGCATGCGAAAAGCACATGGTGAAAAATGTTCAGACACCTAGTAAATACGAAGCAAGAGACGAAAATTGGAAGTGGCTGGAATAAATAACGGCTACTAACACGGGTTTTGCGTTAGTGGGCGGACTGTGCGAATAGAAACATTTGAGCAATTAATAAACTTTGGTGCTGGCAGACAGTTTTCGGTTTCAAAAGCCCACCAACGCCAAGCCCCGAAACCGTTGGCGGCTATTTTACAGACAACCAACAAGACTCATAACAATGGAAACAATTTTAGTTATAAACGGAGAAACATACTGGCAGGACTTTTTACCCGACTTTAAAGTTGAACAGAAGAAAATTCAGTCAACAGAATGGTTGCTTAAAGACAGTCAACTTTATGCAATTGACCAAAATGGTGTTTGTAAACCGGACAAAATTTTGTGGAGGGTTGGCGCAATTCGACCAAATACTAAACACAGAACAGCACTAGATATTATTCAACTATCAGGAATTCATTGTGTAAATTCCGCAAAGGTTTTAACAAAAGGCTTCGACAGACTTACAATGCTAAATGTATTAAAAGACTGCGGTCTTCCAGTAATTCCATTTAATGTAGCAACAACTTCAACACAACTAAAAAATATTGAAATTCGATTTCCATTTGTTGTAAAAGCAGGAAACTACCACGGCGGTTATGGAAAAGTTCTTGTTGAAAATGAAGAAAAATGGCAAGACATTAAAGACTTGCTTTTTATTTCAGAAGACTATATCACAATTGAACCTTTTATCAACTATGATAAAGATATTCGTTATTTAGCGGTTGGCGACAAGATTTGGGCAATGGCAAGAAAAGGTAAATTTTGGAAAGCTAATGTTCAGACAACAGACTTTATACTTATTGACCAAGAAGAAACATTAATAGAACAAACAAAAAAACTAAAAAATTTTTTGAAAGCGGATATTGTTGCAATTGACATTTTAGAAGATAAAGACGGCAATAAGTATTTTGTAGAATACAATGATATACCAGGGCTTTCGGGATTTCCAGACGAAGTGAAAATAGAACTTGCCAACTGCCTGAAAAACAAAAACAGCACGCATCAAGTATCTGTCCAGCCGTATTAAACAAGGCTGTTGTACAACACACAAGGGCATTCCCGAAAACAGCAAGAACGGTTGCCGCCATCGCACAAAACCAGTACAAACCATAAATACAGTTAAAACAGCTATCTTTCCGGCTGCATAATACGCGATGCACAGGTAGCATTGCACATGCACAACAACACACAACACGAATTGAAACTATGACAAGAATCCTGTCGCTGCTGTTTTTCTGCTCCGGCATTTCAGCCATCATTTACCAGATTGTCTGGCAACGGGTGCTGTTTGCCTCGTTCGGAACCGATATTGAATCCATCACCATCATCGTATCGGTGTTTATGCTGGGCCTGGGGCTGGGTTCGCTCATTGGCGGGGCCATGTCGAATGCTTCGGAGAAAAAGCTCATTAACTACTTTATTTTCTTCGAAACCTCCATCGGGCTTTTCGGGCTCATCAGTATTCCGCTTATCGAATACATCAGCCAGCTTACACTGAATTTATCGGGCGACTGGTGGTTGCCGTTTATTGTGTTTGCGATACTGGTGATTCCCACGTTTGCGATGGGCGCTACGCTGCCCGTGCTGGTAACCTATTTGTTTAAGCAAACCAAGTCGGTGGGCAATTCGGTTACGCGGTTGTATTACATCAACACGCTGGGCTCTGCATTCGGGTGTTTGATTACGGTGGGTATTCTGTTTGTGATCGGCACGCGCCAATCGACCATTTACATGGCGGCGTTTTTGAATTTTTTCATTGCGTTGCTCACGTTCATTTACTCACGTAAAAAACCGGCCACCGCATGAATCTCCGTCTCGCATTAATCATATCGCTGATTGCCGGTTTTGTGAGCATCAGTATGGAAATAGTGTGGTTTACCATACTTGGCTACATGTTTAAAGGCCACGCCTTTACGTTTGGTGCAGTACTCTCGCTGGTGCTGTTTGGTATTGCCTTTGGTGCCAAATACGGCTACCGCGCGGTAAACAAGCCGGGGGCCAATGTATTGCAGCTTATTTCAAAGTATTTGCTGGTGGGCGGCTTGTTTAATTTTCTCGGCTTTCCGGTTATTGCGTGGCTTATGACGTTTAGCAGTGTGTTTGCGGCGTTGCTGGCAATAAACGTGGTGGTGGTGGCCGGTTTGCTCGGATGCGTTTTTCCGCTGCTTTGCCACATTGCCGTGTCGTCGAAAGAGCAGAGTGTGGGCCGGCAAACGTCGCAACTGTATGCGGCAAACATTATTGGCGCCACCACGGGGCCGCTGCTTACGGGCTATGTGTTGTACAACTATTTCACGCCCGAACAAATTATTGCCGGCTTGTGCGTGGTGCTCTTGCTCCTGTCGGTTATTCTGCGGTTTTACGGAGCCGGCACCAAGCCCAAAGCCGCCAATTTGGCCGTTTATGCAATGCTCCTTGCCGGCGTGGTGCTGGGCCAGAAATTCCTTTACACGCACTTTCTCGAGCATATTCAGTATCAGTCGATATTTGATGAGAGCAAGGTGTACAAACACATCCTGCACAACCGCAGCGGCATTCTGGCGGTGGATCAGCAGGACCGTATGTTTGGCAGTGGTGCTTACGACGGCGCGTTTAATACCGATCCGGCCGAATACAACATTAACACCGTGGATCGTATGTACATGGTGGCCGCCATGCACCGCCAGCCGGAGCGTGTGCTGGTAATCGGGCTCAGCACCGGATCGTGGGCAAAAGTGCTGGCCAATTACGGACATGTGAAGGAAATGACCATTATTGAAATCAATCCCGGCTACCTCGATATTATTGCCAAATACCCCGAAATAGCCACGCTGCTCACCGACAAGCGCGTGAAGATTGTGATTGACGATGGCCGCCGCTGGCTCAAACGCAACCCGAACGAAAAGTTCGATATGATTGTGATGAACACCACGTACCACTGGCGGCAAAACAGCACCAACCTGCTTTCGGTTGAGTTTTTGCGCATGGCCAAAAACAACCTGAAGGAAAACGGGCTGATGTACTGGAACACCACCAAATCGCAGGATGTGGTGTACACGGCTGCGCATGTGTTTTCGCACGTAACCACCTACGGCACATTGGTAGCGGCAAGCGACAGTCCGTTTAACCTTTCGGAAGAAGAAAAGCGGGCCAACTTTCTTAAGTTCACCCGTTTTGGCGAGGTGCTGTTTACACAGGAAAACTACGTAAACCGATGCAACCAGCTTGTGCAGATGCCGCTCCCCGAACTGCACGACTCAATTCTGAAGCAGGATTTATGGCTCATAACCGATGATAATATGGCGGCGGAGTATAAAGCCGATATCTGGGCGATAATGAAGGATATTAAGCCGGTTGGGGCGGAGAAGAAGTAGGGGGGAGCGAATGGATATGCCGCCCGCACCAGCACAGAGCAAAATGCACAATACCCGTGTAGCAGCCACGCCAGCCAGATGAAGATTGAGAACACTGAGCGGTTTGAAGGCGTGACAGATGGAAATGCTGCCATTGGTTTCAGGCCCGTGCTGGTGTGGGAATAGCGCCCGCCGCCGGCCAACGATAATTTAATGGTGTATTGCCTCAACCAAAACGGCTTTGCTTTTTGCGGGTGGTTTTGGCTGACGTTTTTTTGTGTAGTGAGTTGGGGAATAGGGGTGAAATGCACAAGTGCGCATTTTGTGTATCTATTGAATGGATATACTAGATACGTATTATGCGCAGAATGGGTAGTTTGGGCGTAGTTTGCTGAAGCACAGTGTTATGTGTTGTTGTTGGCCGTTGATTTTTTATTGGGGTTGATTGCGTATATTTAGGAGTTATGGGCAAGGCTAAAAGACAGACACTGTGAAAGCAAAAGTATTCTCACATAGACAACTTATCGGAACGACTGAATTGCAAGTCGGTGACGAAAGTATGGGCGGAATATTCGGAGAATTTACCCCGACAGAAATATACTTTGACAAAATACAGAAATATGTTTGGGAATTTTGGCAGACCAATAAGCCAGACTATCAAAAGTGGTATTCTTTGCGACTAAATGTTCAATTAGAAAATGGAGTTTTTCTCTTTCCTCAAGGTGGATATACAATTGACGACATAATAGAATTACCTAACGAACCTAAACGTATTGACATAGCAGGAGTGGACAGTAAAATTCTACAAGACTTTTTACAAACTAATCCACCTAGACCATTTATTGAAGAACCTTGGAACGAATTGCAAATTGAACAGAAAATTGCTTTTGAAGACGAACTAAAAAAGGAATTAGGAATTGGTGATAAATCAATTTTCGACTTTTTAAAAGCATCTAAAAGACACATTCTTTATGAAAGTGAATTTTCTGCTTTCTGTCACGACCAAAGAAATGACGATGTTCTATTTGAAATTAGGAAACCTGAATTTGAAAAGCAATTTGCATTAGTTCATTTAACTTGGACAAGTAAAAAAGAAAAAGAAGATTATCCTAACACGACTTTTTATCAAGACTTTGATGAATTTAAATATTCAAGAATGTATGCCGATAAAGCTGAATGGGAAAACTAAAATAACGACTGAAACAAGAAGCCCAGCCCATAACATCGGTTTGGCAATATGGCGGCTGAAGTGCTTCTATGAAACATTTGTGCAAGGTTCAACAGTAGTAATTCTATTGAACTTTTGTGCTAAAAGTCCGCCACTACGCCAAGCCGAAAAACGTTAACTGCAATATCTCCTCGTGATAAAAAATAAGGTGTGGTTCTGTGGATTAATAATGATGTGCACAATTGTAGCGTGTGATCCTGTTTACGATATTTCTCTCGTGAATCAGTCTAAAGATACTGCTACAGTGCGTGCAATAGCAACAATACAATTTGGTCATCCTTCCTATCCTGACACATTCCCTTTTGTTTATGACTCCGTGGGCTACAGGGAAGTTCGATTCTTACTTGCTCCGGGAGCCGAAATGTTTTGTGGCCAAGCAATTGCAGAAATCGACAACGATTTACCATTTGAGAAAATTAGCATTCACTGTGGTTCCGATTCACTGATCGCTAATACAAAGGAAGAAGTAAAACAACTTTTCGATAAGAATGTTTTCGGATCACTGTCCACACCTTATAAGATCACCATTAAGTAAATACAGCTGTTAACAGCGCATTGGCTCCACGCGCTTTTCACGTACATTTATTCCAAGGAAAAGCGCGCGGCGCCAATCAGCAAAACGTTAGCGGTAATGGCAAGACGACACCAATTAGAAAAAAATGACCTTGACTGACCAATATAAAAATAATAGACCTTTGTTGAACTCAATTTTGACAGGGTTGTTTTACTTTCTTTTTTGTTGGTCACTTGACTTTGGAGACGGAACAAAAGGTTTGTTTATGACTTTAATGTTATTTCTACCTGGGCTGACATTTCCACTTACAACATGTTATTATAAGACTTCAGATCAATCTTACTCGGACATTCGGAGAGTAAGCCATTTGTTACTTTCAGTTGCAATTTATCACGGAAGTGTTTGGTTATTTTCTGGCGAAGGGCGAATAAAGTATATCACGGTATTAGCTGGACTTGTAGGCTCTTTAGCATTCCTCCTTGTGACAAAATACATATTGAAAAAGAATATTTCACTAATTCAAATTCTGTTGGCATCAATTTTAAGTGCACTTGCTTTCTTGCAATACGAATTAAATGGACGACAAGGTTTGTTTATGGGAATATCCGTTTTTCTTTGGACGATAATAAATGGACTAACTTTAAACATTGAGTATAGAAAAGCCACATACCGCTAACACGGGTTTTGCGTCAGGCGGGCTGACGTGCAAACTTGAAGCTTTGTGCTTCTATTAAACTTTAGATATAAATTGAAACTTTGTGCTCCGAAACCCGCCCGAACGCAAAGCCCGAAAACGTTATGTGTAACCATATGAAACCACAGCGACACCGAATAAATGACAAAAGTAACGACATACTTCTAGACAAAGAATTAAGAACTGGTGGTTTTTATGAACTTGCTATTCAAGTTTGTAATAGTTCAGACAACGAACCTATAAGACTTTATACTGACTTTATTTGGACTCTAAAAAACGTTGACGGACCGTTTGACGTAAATAATAATTCAATCCCAATCGACATTGTAAATATTCAACATATAGGAATATTGCACCTTGATAATTATGCAATTCCTTTTATGACTTATAATATAAGAGAAGACGAACCGATAGAAACTGGCTTTAATTGGTTTGACATTTGTTTTTACACAGCTGCAATAGAAAAGGTGTTTGGTTCTGAATACCAGACTTGGACTGAAAATCCAAAAGTTCCAGTTGAATTGAAAAAGTTCTTTTTATCAACACTGAAACAGCTATATAAAATTTACCCATTTCAACTAGCAATTGTTGACTTTGAAGTTTCAGGACAATATTACTTGGACAATTTGAAAACTCCTTTAATAAACGGTTGGACTCCTTCAAGTTTCTATGTTGGACAAGACAACTATGAGCATATTTCAAAAGACAACAGAAAATTTGTAACTAAAATTGAGGACATCACCAATGAATAAAGAATGGCGAACGCATAACAGCACCTACAAGAAATTGGCGGTTCAGTGATTAAATGAAGCTTTGTGCTTCGTATCAAGTTCAGTGGTGGCAGACAGTTTTGTGCTTCGAAATCGCCAACTTCTTGTAGCTGCAAACCGTTGTTAGCAGTAATGGTAACGCAGACTCAAAAAGACTAAACACTATCCGAACTTTAAATTCCAAGAAACAGAAAAATGACAACTGAAATAAAAATAAAACAATTTAAAAAAGGGACTGAAATCCTTCGAGCAGGAGAGGTATCTAAATATTGCTTTAAAGTGCTAAAAGGTTGTTTGAAAAGTTTTACAATTGACAAATCAGGCAAAGAAAATATCATACAATTTGCACCTGAAGAATGGTGGATTTCTGACTTGGATAGTTTTATAAATGAAAAACCTTCTGAACTTTATATTTCAGCACTTGAAGACACTGAGGTTTCCTATATTAATAAAGTTGATTACGAAAATTTCAAAAACTTGTCAAGTGCTGAATTATTTGAAGAAGTTAAAATTCTCACAAAAAATATTGTTTGGCAAAACAAACGGTTAATTCTTCTTTTAGGTTCTACGGGCGAGGAAAGGTATATAAACTTCATACAAACTTATCCCAAGTTGTATGAAAGACTCCCGCTAAAAATGATTGCTTCTTACATTGGTGTAACACCTGAACATTTGAGTAGTATCCGAAAACAACTTTCTAGTAAATAATTCTATTTCTTAAGATACCTTAAGTGTCATTCATTCTCTTGATTTTAATTTTGTATTTCAAATTTAAAATCAAAAAAATGAAACGATTTTTTATTACTTCAGTCATTGCTTTGACAATAATGTCTTGCAACAACAACAAAACAGAAAATATGGACACTAAAAAAGAAATCAGAAGTGCTGATTTAACAACCGAAAATCCCTTTTTTGGGAAAACCATTGTACACACATGGACAGAAGGTGCTTTTGCAGGTGGCACTTATCAGAACTCATATCGCAGTGACAGTACAGCTACTCTTCGTGGAACGGCTGGTGCAGAGAAAGGTATGATAATGGAGCAAAAAAACATTGCCTACAATTCACTTGGAAATGGTCTCTGGTTAGTATCTTTTCTTGAAGAAACTGGTTATACCGTATGTTTTGTATTTGATTTTCCGAATAAAAAAATAATTGGCTCTGTAGGTAAGCCAGCCAATGAATTTTACAATTTAATTGGTACGATTGACAGTGTAAACTAATCAACGTATAAAAAAGTGCCGTTTCTAGAGAAAAGTTAATGGTTATGGACAGAAATGATTTTCTTCAAAAATCAATTTTAGCATTTATGTCAATAAATACATTAAGCAGTTTAAAAGCTTTTACAGATACGCTTCCCATACAAGGGAAGCGTATGCCTGTATTGTTTACTTCGCATGGCGACCCAATGGATATTCCGCTTTCAAGACAGGAACGAGCATTTTGGAACGCACTATTTGAATTGGGAAAAGACTTGCAAAAAAACTTTGAAGTAAAAGCGGCATTAGTTGTTTCAGCCCATTGGTGTACGAGAGGAACGTTTGTAAACATATCGCCTGAACAAAAACAGATTTATGATTATTACGGCTTTCCTGAAAGTCATTACAAGGTATATTACCACGCCAAAGGTTCGCCTCAAATCGCAGACGAAGTAAATAAAATCATTCCATCTGTCAGTAAAACTACAGATTGGGGTTTGGACCACGGAGCGTGGCCTATGTTGATGCATTTGTTCCCCAATGCTGATGTTCCTGTTTTCCAGATGAGCATTGATTATTATGCAAAGCCTGAATATCATTACGAATTAGGGAAACAACTAAAATCTTTGCGAGAAAAAGGGGTGTTAATTATAGGCAGTGGTTCGCTCATTCATAATTTACAACTTGGAGCTCAGAAAATGCGTGCTAACGACATGACTCCTTTCGGTTGGGAAGCAGAGTATGACGTTTGGATAAAGAAACAAATTGACGAACGAAATTTCATTAACATCATCAATTACGAAAATAGTCACCAGTTAGGCAAACTAGCAGCTCCAACACCTGACCATTTTGTGCCTGTTCTGTACAGCTTGGGAATGTCAGACAATAAGGATAATATTCGTTTTTTTTACGAAGCAGCACCAACAATTCCGGCATTCAGTGAACGCAGTTTTATTATCAGTTAACACTTTGTAGAAACATACCGATTTGTAATTTGAAAAACCTAATACAAAATCAGTGTTAAGACGAGAACCACTACCGCTGACAAGGGTTTGCCCAAAATGGGGCTGAAGTGCTTCATTCAACATTTGTGCTTGTAATAAGCATTTTTGCTAAATTGAAACTTCGTGCTTCTAATTCCCCACCTTCGCAAAGCCGCAAAACGTTAGCAGAAATTTAAAAAAGAATGAAACAAGCAATACTGATAACAGCCTACAAAGAGATTGACTCTCTTCTTGACTTAATAAATCTGTTAGGGAGCGACTTCAATTTTTACATCCATATAGACAAGAAAAGCAAAATTGATTTTTCTATTTTATATAAAATTAAAAACGTTTTTGTCAGCAATTCATATAAAGTGAATTGGGGTGGATTAAATCACTTGAAAGCAATTCTGCTTCTATCCGTTGAATCCTTGAAAAATGAAGACAATTCTTTTTTTCATTTAATAACAGGAGAAGATTTTCCTTCCAAATCAACTGATAGTTTCTTAAGTTTAGATACTTCAAAAAATTATCTTGAATATTTTGAAATGCCTGCAGCCTGTTGGGCTGGGAATGGTGGTCTGGACAGAATTAACTACTTTCAACTATATGATGTATTTGATGCTAAAAAGAATAAACAGAAAGCATATATAAATAAAATAGTAAGCCTACAAAAAAAGCTCAATTTAAAGAGATCATATTCTGACAAATTTCCTGAAAAACTATATGGAGGGTCAACATATTGGAGTCTCAATAGGGACGCATTAAATTATGTTGTTAATTATTCTAATAAAGAATTATTAAAAAGATTAAAATTTACTTTTTGTGCAGAGGAAATTTATTTTCAAACAATACTTCTGAATTCACCTTTTGCGAATACTATTGTTAGTAACAATTTAAGATATATTGACTGGTCATCGGGAAGAGGTGGTTATCCTGCATATTTAGATGAAAGCGACTTCGATAGAATTATCTCATCTGACAACTATTTTGCAAGGAAAGTGAAGAGTGATTCTAAATTAAAACGGCTGCTAACAGCCGTTTACCACAATGGGGGCTGACGTGGTTAAATCAAGTGCAGTGCTTCTATCAACATTTGTGCTTGGTTGACAGTGAAGTGCTCCGAAATCTCCCGCCTTCAGCAAGCTGCAAACTGTTAGCGGTCATTGTAAACCGACAGCCTGAACAAATGAATTAACTATGCTAAACAATTTTTCTCATTGTTACTGATAGACAGAAAAAGTAGATACATTTACTACCATAGAAAGGCAAATTAGCAATAAGATGACTTTTTCTTTATGACATTCAACGATTTTAAAACAGAGCTAAAAAATTGGAAATTTACCAAATACAAGGCAATCAATTTTGCCATTGGAATTTCAGCGTTACTTATTTATGAGTTTGTTGGACGACCGATTTATCGACCATATATCTACAATAATAAAATAAATGACTTTCATATTGCTGACACTTTAGGTAATACATTTGGGACATTGCCGACAATATTTTTCTTAGTTGCAATTTTATCCAATAACACGACAAAAGGAAACTACTTAATAAAACTTGGAACGTTCAGTGTTGTTGTTTTTGAACTTGTGCACCCTTTGCTTGGAAAACCAATAGATATTTGGGACATTATTGCTACTATTTTGGCTGGACTTGTAAGCTATTTAATTTATAATGGAATATTTAAAGACAAATTAAATGAGCAGAAAACAAGCAACCGCTAACTCGTATTGGCAATAGCGGGGCCGATACATATAAACTCAACATTTGTAATTCTATCGGGCATTTGTGCTAATGTTGGGCTGTTGTTTTTCAAATGCCCCGCCATCGCCAATAACTTGCCGTTAGCGGTAATTATAGGCGACACTAAAACACGAATATTTAATTTTAAAATCAAAAATAGATATGCCATCAAAAGGACAAATTTTAATCAATCCAAACACTGGAGACATTTATGAATTTTTAGAAACAGCCAAAGACACCAATGGAGAAAGAGTTGTCATGAAAATGACACTTAAATCAAAAGGAGAACAGGTGCCTAATCATTTCCACGCATTACAAGACGAACATTTTGAAGTTGTTTCAGGTAAGCTGACAATCTTACTTGACGGCAAGAAACATGTTTTGACACAGGGAGAAAAAATGACGCTTCCGAAAAACAAACCCCATAATCATTACAATAATGACGATGAACCTGTAGTTTTAATTCAAACGATCACTCCTGCCCTAGACTTTGACTACTTATTAGAAAATATTATAGGGCTTACCATTGATGGAAAAATGCCAAATGGAAAAGCAGGCTTAATTCAGGAATTAGTCACGTTAAAATACTTGGACAGCAAAAGCTACCTTGCCAATATTCCACAAGGACTACAAAAATTCCTAATGAATATTGTAGGGCCAATTGGACGTTTATTTGGCTATAGAGCAATTTACAAGAAATATTCAGACATTGAAAAATAACTACCGCTAACACGGGTTTGGCAAAAGAGGCGGCTCATTGCTCCGCAGGCACTTTTGTGGTTAATCAAAGTTCGGTTCTCCGCATAAACATTTGTTCAAAAAGTCGCCACCTTCGCCAAGCGCCAAAACGTTATGCCTCACCCTAAAAGACGACATGACAGACATTAAGCGAACATAAAAAGACACAGAAAAAATGGAAAGTTTTGATCGCAAAAAACATTGGGAAAATATCTATCAGACAAAAGAGCTGAAAGACGTCAGTTGGTTTCAACCGACCCCAGAAACTTCATTGGACTTGTTTAAACAGTTCAACATGTTGACATCTGCAAAAGTAATTGACATAGGCGGAGGTGACAGTTTTTTAGTTGACCATTTGCTCGACTTAGGTTATCAAAACATTTCAGTTCTCGACATTTCGGCGGCAGCTATTGACAGAGCAAAACAACGACTTGGAGACAAAGCAAAAAATGTAAAATGGATAGTTGCAGATGCAGCGACTTTTAAACCTACGGAGAAATATGACTTTTGGCACGACCGGGCCGCATTTCACTTTCTGACAGACGAGCACGAAATTTCAAATTACTTGGAAACTGCAAGACAGAATATTAATCCGACAGGGATTTTGGTAATTGGGACATTTTCGGAACAAGGACCGAAAAAGTGTAGTGGAATAGAAATCAAACAATATTCTGAAAAAACAATGACTGAACGACTGAAGAACTTCTTCGAAAAAATTAAGTGCATAACGGTTGACCACAAGACTCCGTTCGACACCATTCAGAACTTTGTTTTTTGCAGTTTTAAAAAACTACAAACGTCTTGACACGACACGAAAAAACAGAAGGGCGAAGGCATAACACGGGTTTTGCGGCGGGCGGGGTGATTCCAAGACAAACCGGGGCAAACTTGTATCTAGCCAATCTTCATCACAAAAAACCAGACTCTCAATCACCATAAATTCCCTACATTAACAAGGCAAAACCCGACAAAACAGCATCCAATGAGCATAAAATCTGTTTTACTCCTCATTGCCCTCGTGTTTCCGTCGTTCTATCACGGCACACACGCCTTGTTTGGCCAAACGGTCTGGACAAAAGACGCAACGAATCCCGTACTCCGCCGCGATACGGTATATGCAAACCTGCCCAACGACATATTTGCAATAAGCGATGGCTGGGTACTGAAAGAAGGCGCTACCTACAAAATGTGGTACACCTGCGGAGGAATTAATTATCCGGCCGATACATTACTAAGGGCAAGGCAGTGTTATGCCACATCGGTTGACGGCGTTAACTGGACGAAATATTCAGGAAACCCGGTGCTTGATGTGTCTTATACCGGCGGGTGGGATTCGCTGGGTGTGGAAACGCCGGCGGTAATTATTGACAGTGCGGCGCCGGCAGCTGAACGTTATAAAATGTGGTATGCCGGGCATTACTTTAATTCGTACAGGTATGATATCGGCTATGCCTATTCGCCTGATGGAATAAGCTGGACGAGGCATCCGAATCCGGTGCTGCAGGTGGGGCTGACTGCTGAATGGGACAATGGCTTCCTGGAAGGGCCCAGTGTGATAAAGGAAGGTGGCATTTACAAAATGTGGTACTGCGGCTATGATGCCATTGGCGACGGAAGCGGAACCGATGGAAAAGCCAATATCGGTTACGCCACATCGCCCGACGGAATTAACTGGACAAAATACAGCAGCAACCCGATTTTTACCACGGGCATCAATACCTGGGACAGCATTTACGTGCAGGATCCGCATGTAATGAAGCAGGGCAGTTTGTATTACATGTGGTATGGCGGCGGGGCAGATCCGTCTTTTGGCCAGCAGGTTGGTTTTGCCACCTCGCCCGATGGAATTAACTGGACAAAATCAACCGCCAACCCGGTGCTTACAAGCGGAAATGCCGGTGAGTGGGATGCAAACACGGCCTCGTTTCCGTCGGTATTAAACGACGGCGGAATCTATAAAATGTGGTACACCGGGAAAGATGTGGATCCGCTTCCGGCCAATTCGTTAAACTACTATTGGGAAATTGGCTATGCCACTGCACCCATAACGGGCATAAGTGAACTAAGCAATAGCGGCACTGGTTTTATCACGCTATCTCCGAACCCCTTCACCACAACCACCACAATTGCCGCATCGAAAAATTTGCAAGGCGCTACGTTAACGGTGTATAATGTATTCGGGCAGAAAGTAATGGAAATGCAAAATGTTTCGGGAAACTCGTTTACACTTTCCCGCGACAATCTTACCAGCGGGCAATATTTTGTGTGGTTGATGGATGGCGACGGGGATTTGGCGGTGGCCAAAATGGTAATTGCTGACTGATAGGTTTTGTTGCCGGTTGGTTAAAGCGCAGAGCTGGATAGTAGCAGTGATTGATACTGTTGCTAGATTAACAGGCCGAATACATGCGAGTGTTTGTTGAGATATACCGAAAACCCGCGAGATAACGGTAGTTCGGCATTTATTGGCGATAATTAAAAAATCCGGAAGTGTAATTTTGAGATGAGTTCCAGCTGAAAAGTCAACAAACACAAAATGGCAATAAGCCACAAACGAGATAAAACAACAACATGGTAAAACTACTTTGTATTGTATTTCTGACAATTCCATTTTTAAGTTTCGCTCAAAAAAGCAATTCCGAATTAGAATTAGAAATCAAGGCACTAAAAGATAAGTCAGCAATAGAAAATTATTGGACAAAGATTCATGAAGACGATCAATCTGTTAGAGGCAAGGTGTCTGAAAAACAAAAGGTAACAGACCGGCAAAACATTAAAAAAGTGATACTCATGATTAAATATCATGGCTATCCAACAGGTTTTTGTTATGCCTGTAGTTCCAATAATTCAGGCAGTAAAAACAACTTTACGCCAAACATTGTAATAACCCATAATACCGTAAATGAGGTTAATGAATACATTTTCCCAATTTTAAAAAAGGCTTTTGATGAAGGAGTAGCAAATGAATTTTGGTACATACACAACCTAAGGGGAATGGTGAGAGCAAGATATGGCCGTGATTTTTACGAAAAAACACACGACAATATCCCTAAGTTTATCGAGAAACTGGAACCATTCATTAATGACTCTATTTCTTATGATTTAACTGTTGTTGACTCGTTGTTTAATAGTCATGACATTAACTTAAGGCTAATTATAACGGCCGAAAAAATATTCAGTAAGAAAGAAGGTCGAATCAGACATACTATTTATAAAACAAAGGAAGGTAAACTATACTGGCAAAAAGTCTATCCGGACGGCTCGTTTAATTTCCCGATTCAAATTTATTTTGACAGAAAAATCAATGCGTTGAAATACGTTTTGTTGGATGACGTAATTAGTAATGATGTTTTAGTAAAAAACAGTAAGCTAATTAGCGCGAAAAGCCCATAAATACGGCTTGCCAGCAAAGTATATCTGAAAGTAACCGCAGAAGTGCCAAATTGAAGAATTACGCTCCTTATTCTCAACAACAACACCCGATAAGGCTACTCCGAATAATAAAACCTCCCCAGCCGGTCCACATACCCGCTCTTGGGCACAGTCGCATCGGCGGCGGTGGCGGTGTTGTGTATTACAAAAGCCAGATCGAACAAAAAAGGCTCGGCGCGCACAAATACGTAGGGAATTACGGCTGTGCCGCTGCTGTCCACAAAACCAAAATACTTTTCGCCGAAGGCTAAGGCGCGGTTGCCCGAAAACTCGCTGAGGCGGCAGTAGGTGCATTCGGGCAAATTGTCCACAGCCACCAGCTTATCGAACTGGCTCATGTCTATTTTGCGGAAAGGCTCAAGTGTATCGCCGGTGTAACTGAGCGTGCCGGCCGAACTGTCGGTGGCCACTACGGCTACCATGTTGTAGTCGATCACCAGCAAATCGAAGTAGTTTGGCTTGAGCACAAATGTGCCGTCGAAACTTACCAGTGCTTTACGCGTGCCGTTGTACACAAGCAGCTCAACCGTGCCGAACGCGGCCTGACCGGGCTTGCCGTTGTACACCTGCACGTAGTTGCCCTTGCGGTCTATTTGCTTGAGCGTATCGTTCTCCACAATCAGCGCCTTGCCGTTTACAAAAGGAAATGCGCGCGTAAACTGCGGCTGAATGCGGATGTTGAAAAGCGAATCGACATAGCCCCAGCGGCCGGCGCTGTTAAACGGAATGAGTTCGGGCACCTGCGCAAGCGTGGCAAGCGGCAGCAGTATATACAGCAAAAGCAGCAGGCGGCGCATCATTGCGGCAACAGATAAGTATCAATCAGTTCGCGCACACAGGCATCGCCGCCTTTGCGGCTGAGCACCACGTGCACCATTTCCTTTACAGCGGCGGTGGCATCGGCCGGACAGGCACTGAAGCCCACGGCGCGGATAATATCTTCGTCGTTCAGGTCGTCGCCAATGAAGCATACCTGCGCGGGTGTAATGCCCAGTTCGCTGCACCAGCGGCTCAGCGTGTCGAGCTTGGGTACCTGCGATACTTCGATGAGCGAAATGTGCAGGCGCATGGCGCGGCTTTCAATCAGCTTCGTGTTGAAACCGTGACTGATGATGCCCGTTTTCACGCCGCGTTTGCCCAGCGCACGCACCGCAAAACCGTCTTTCGCATTAAACTTTTTAAACTCGTCGCCGCTTTCGGTATAATACATCCCGCCATCGGTCATTACCCCGTCAATATCCATCACCAGCAGCTTAATATCGCGGTTGCGGAGGTTTTCTTTTTCCTCCAGCAATTCGCCCAGCAGCAGGTTAGGCGTGATGTGGAAATGCGCCGCAACAGCAGCCAGCTGATCGGGCAGCGGGTGGCTGAGATCACGAATACCAAGCTGTTGCGCAAGATCAGCCGCAGCCACATTGTGGCGGTGCAGCAAATAGTTGAGGTTGGCGGCGTAGCGGCTCATGCAGCTTAGATGATTTGACGGCCAATAGCCGCAGCCACCGCTTTAAGCGAGCCGGTAAGCGCGCGGAACTCGTCGTGGTTGAGTTGCTGCGAAGCATCGCTCTTCGCTTCTTTCGGTGTGGGATGCACCTCAATCAGCAGGCCGTCAACACCCATTGCCGTGCAGGCGCGGGCCAGATCGGGCACAGCGTAGGCGTAGCCAATGGCGTGGCTCGGATCAAGAATTACAGGCAGGTTTGAATACTCTTTCATCCACGCCGCCCCGCAAAGATCGAGCGTAAAGCGTGTTTTGGTTTCGAACGTGCGTATGCCGCGCTCGCAAAGCATTACGTTGGGGTTGCCGCCGGCCAGAATAAATTCGGCACACTGCACAAACTCCTGCAACGTAGTACCGAAGCCGCGTTTGAGCAGCACCGGCTTGGTGGTTTTGCCGCAACGCTTCAGAATACCGTGGTCATACATCGACTTGGCACCGATCTGAATAATATCGCTGTATTCGATAATGTCTTCAATGTGCGTGGCGTCGCGCACTTCGGTAATGATGTTGAGGTTGTACTTCTCGCGCATTTTGGCCAGCAGTTTCAAGCCTTCGAGGCCGAGACCCTGAAACGTGTAGGGCGAGGTGCGGGGCTTGAATGCCCCGGCGCGGAGCGTGGAAATATTCAGCTCTTTCATAAGCTGTGCGCTCTGCTCAATCTGCGCTTCCGACTCTACCGAGCAGGGGCCGCCAATAAGCAGTGTGTTGCCGGTGTTGCCGCCAATGGTTACGTTGCCAATCTGCACCGTGCGCGTTTCCTTCTGCCAGGCGCGGCTGCTCAGCTGCATATCGTCGGCGAGCACGGTAAAGCGGTCGGTTTCGTTTTCAAACTGCGGGTCGAGCGTTTTCACCGAGGAGGAGGTGATAAGCACGTAGCGCCCGAGGTAATGAATGCAGAAAGCCTTTAACTGCTGTGCCATTTCCTGTGCACGGGCTTCCTGAACGGATGATTTGAGTTCGATAATCATAGTACGTTAGGCCTCGCCTTTTACGAGGTTGAAGAAGGTGAGTGCGCCGGTTACTTTGCCTTGTGCATTGGTAACAGGAAGATAACTCACCGGGAATTGTTTTGATTTGATAAGCCGCAGCAGTTCCACCACCGAAGCCTCTTCGCTCACAAACACCGGGTTGCGGTTCATGAGTTCGCTGTCGCTGAGCTGGTGCAGGTTGTGTACGTTGCGCAGAATGGCTTTGCGCACATCGGCGTTGCTCACAATGCCTTCGAGTATGCCATCGGCAGTGGTGCAGATGGTAAAGCCCATCTGCCAGTCTTCAATAGTTTGCAGCAACTGCTGAAAGCTGCGGCTGCCGGGCGGCGAAAGCGGAATTTCGTCGGTATTGAGCATGAAATCCTTCACCAGAAAGTGCGATTCATGCTCAAGTGTTTTGAGCGAAAGCAGCGCCATGCCCACACTCGGCCCTTTAAACAAAAACGAGCCCGACACCGAGGCATACACGCCCATGTTGCGCAGAATGAACGATACTTCGCCGTTCACACCACCATCCACATGAATGCGCTTGGCCGGATGGCGGCGACGGAACGCGCGTATTTTGCGGAAAATATCTTTGTTGAAGGCCCCGCCGCTTTTGCCCGGAATGGTGGCCATCATCAGAATAAAATCGTAATCGTCTTTCACCGCATCAAACACCTCAATTTCACTTGCGGCCGTAATGGCCAGCCCAAAGCGGGTGTGTGAAGCATGCGGCGGTTTTATGCCGCGCAGCGAGGCCGGAATATGCAGCGGCCCCGGCAGGTTTTCATGCTGAAAGGTGACAAACTCCACCGGCGTGGCTTCTAGCAGCGGGAAGTACTTTTCCGGCTCGGAGGTGATGATGTGCAGATCAACCGGCGTGGATGAAATTTCGCGGATGCGGCGTATATCGTCAAACACGCGCACCTCGTCGTTGCAGTCCACATGGAAAAGTTCAATGCGGTGTGCATCGAGTGTGCGGATCACCTCGTCGAGCGGATCTTGTGTGGAATAAATGGAGGCAGAAATTTTCATACAGCCGGGTGGCAGAATACCGGTGCAAAAGTACGGAGTTTTCGGGGAGGGAATGAAAAAGCGGCACATCGTGAATGGTGATGTGCCGCTTTGCGAAAAATCAGTCGCGTTTGCTGAGGTCGATGCCGCCGGTGTTTCCGGGCGGGGGCGGGGGAGGCGGAGTGTTTTGGGGGTTGGCGGGGGGAGCCCAGTTTTGCTGCGGTTGCGCCGGAGGCTGGTTCCAGTTTTGCTGCTGCGGATTTTGCCACGCGTTGGGGTTTTGCTGCGGCTGGTTCCAGTTCTGTTGCGGCTGCCCCCAGTTCTGGCCGTACTGCGCATCAATGTGTGCAAACTGTTCCCACGGGCCGCTGCGCTCGAGTTCGCTTTTTATTTCGGCCAGTTTAACCCAGTAAATAATGCGCATAACCAAACTGGCAAGTGCGCCCAGCGCACCAATAACCGGAATAATACCACTGAAGCTAAGTATGCACGACCAGAGGCCAAGCTGATAAAGCGGGCGGTCTTCTTTCAGTTGCAGTCCGCGACGGCGGTATTCGGCAGCTACAGAATCGGCAATGTGTGATACAAACAGAAACTGCCACACCAGATTAAACAGCGGAATAAGCAACAGCCAGCCGCCGCCTGGGCTCATGCGCCGGTTGTGCGGAGCAATAAGTTTCATGGTGCGCGATACGGTGAGTGCGAAGAAAATAAAAGGAATAAGGGCAACAGCTATCGCCACAAGGAATATCACAATCATCAAGGCGGCTTCGCCGCCCCGGAACTGAAGCATAATTTCAGGGGTAAACATATTTATCTTTATTTGTGTGAATAGAATGGATTTATTTCGAGTGATGAAGATAGCAATTATAGAAAGCCACGTGAACGATATGTCAATTAATGATTGCCCGGGGGCATAAACCGGGAGTAATCGTCAGTAGCTGTGGGGGGCGGGGTTTGTGGTGGTTGTGGCCACGGGTTGTTTGGCAGCTGATTTTGGCCGGTGTACTGATTTCCATAACTGCCTGCTGCCGCCTGGCTTTGTGTAGTTCCCGGTGGTGACCACAGGTTGTGTGTGTGGCCGGGATGGCTGTAATGGTGCGGGTTTACGGAGCCAAACTGCGAGAAATGCCCGCTCCGGATAAGCTGGTTTTTATACCCGGCAATCTGCACCCAATATACGACCACCAATACCAGATAAACGAGGGCAATGCCGATACCAAGCCAGTAAAGCAGGGGCACATGCGCCAGCTTGCCAAAGTTTCGCAGCAGGCCTCCGCAGCCGGCAATGCTCATGGCAAGGCCAACACCGTAGCCGGGGCGTGCTTCATTTACGGGCATACGGCGTCGCGCAAACTCGCCCGCCAGCGAATCGGCAATGCGGCTAACCACAATAAAATACCAGACTACCCCAAACAGCGGAATAAGCGTGAGCCACACCTGTCCCGGGGGCATTTTCCGGGTTTCGGGGCTGCATTGCTTTAAGGCATTGCCAAGATTGAGCAGAAAAAACACGGCGAAAGCCACCGCTCCGCCAATTACAATCAGTATAAAAAAGAGCAGGCCCCAGTCGGGCGTTACAAGTTCCATTTTGGGTGAATGTATTTGGGCTAATATTATTTTACCTCAACCTGCACTTCCGGTGTTGTTGAAGCAGCGTCAGCATCTTCACCGTCATCCGAAATACCGGTGAGGGTTAATGTCTTCTTGATTTCGGCAAGTTTTATCCAGTAAATTATATAGAGCACCAGACTTACAGCGGCTGCGAGTTTTGAGATAACGGGAATGAGTACGGCGAAGGCCACAGCACCGGCCATTAAGCCGGTTAAATAAAGCGGACGATCTTCTTTCAACTCCAGTGAACGGCTGCGGTATTCGGCCGCCAGCGAATCGGCAAGGTGGCCGAATAAAATAAACTGCCAGGCCAGATTATAAACAGGAATTAACAGCATGAAGCCGCCTTCTGGCTTCACTTTCCGGTTTTCGGGAGCAATGAGCAGTATTGTTTTTTTAATTGTGATTGCAAACAGATACACCGGTAATACACATGCAGCCGTAGCTGCTAAAACGCCCGAAAGCGCAAGCAGTACTTCGCCTGCAGTGTTTGCCCATAAAACCATAAATAAAGGGCTTATCATACTCCTTTCAGATTATTTGTTAATTACTCCCCGGCGGCATCCAGCGCGAAAGATCATTCGGGTCGGTGGGCGGCGGCGGAGGAGGTGGCGGTGTATTTTGCGCGGGCGGCTGCCACGGATTTTCCTGCGGTGGCGGTGTGTGTTGAGACGGTGGCGGCCACGGATTTGCGGGCGGCGGAGGCGGTGCAGTCCAGCCGGGCTGAGCAGGCGGCGGCCACGGATTGCCGCCGGGCGGAGGTTGGCTCCAGCCGGGCTGTTGCGGCGGGGCCGGCGGATAATGCGGGTTCTGCCACTGCTGCCCCATGCCCTGCCGCTGCCAGTCGTGTTGCGTGGTGCCTTGCTGCGGATTCCACTGCGGACCCGGCCAGGCTTGCTGATAATAAGGGTTTGCAGCGGCGGCATACTGCTGCCAGTGGCCCGATTGCTTGAGCTGCTTTTCAAATCCGGCCAGCTTTACCCAATACACAATCCAGCACGCAAGCAGCGCCAGCAAAAACACACCCGTTACCGCCTGAGCGCCCGAAAGCGAAATCAGCCGGTAAAGCACACTGGCCGAAGCCATTGCCATACCCAAAGCAAAGCCCGGACGCTCATCAAACTCCAGAATGCCACGCCGCTGCTGCTCAGCCCGCAGCGAATCGCCGATGCGGGTAATCAAAATAAAACTCCATACCAAACGAAACACCGGTATCAGCAGCAGCCAGGCTGTTTCGGGTTCAGCTTTGCGCAAATCGGGCGAGATGAGCCGCAATACACGCTGCACCTGAAGGATGTAGAAAATGTAGGGCAGCACAAATATCAGGGCATAACCTGTTAACACGCCCAGCAAATAGGGCACCCCGCGGTCGTCGGTAAACGTATCAAGTGTGAGCATGAGTGAAAAGCAGAAAGCAGCAGGTTATTTTTTTTCAGGCGGCATCCAGCGCGACAAATCATCGGGCGGCTGTGGCGGCTGATAGTTGGTGTAATTGTCGCTGGCGGGCGGCGGCCAGTTGTTTTGCGGCGGAGCCGGCCATTGCGGTGGTTGCTGTTGCGGCCATGCCGGTGGTGGCGGAGCGCCCCAGGGCGAAGGTTGCTGATACTGTTGTTGCGGCCACGCGGGCGGCGGCGGCGGCGGCATCGCTACATCGGGAGCCTCATCAAGCCGTTCACGAAACGCATTCAGTCGTTCAGAGTGGCGGTACATGGCCCCGCCAAGCACAATTGCACTTACAAAACTCACAAACGGAATGGCCGTGGTGAAAAAAGCCTGAAACTGATACAAACAGGCAATCACCACTGTCATGGTACCAATTTCAAAACCCGGCCGCGCTTCGTCGCTGTCCCACCCGCGCCGGCGGTATTCGCGCGCAAGTGATTCTGAAACCTGCGTGTTCACAATAAATCCCCACACCAGGCCAAACACAGGAATAAGTGTAAGCCAAACCTGCCCCGGCTGCCCCGTGCGTACCTGCCGGTGTACCTTGCCCAGCGCAGTGGCAATATTGTTCAGCCACCACACCGTAACACCAATTACCAGCGATGCTTCCAGCAAACGCATCAGAAAATACATCCATACAGGAAGGCCTTCGCTTGTAATTACTATGCCTTGAACAAACATGCGTGCAGGGTTAACGAAAACAAAAACAGTTACCGGATCAGCTCCGGACATGCGAATTTACAAACGACACGCAAAAGCAGCATCACCGCCCAATAAAAAAAGCCGCCGCACGTTTACTACCTTCGCAAAAGTTATGGCTCAACCCATTATTATTTATACCGACGGCGCATCGCGCGGAAATCCCGGCCCGGGCGGCTACGGCGCCATTCTCATGGCCGGCGATAAACGTAAGGAGCTCTCGCAGGGCTATCGCCTCACCACAAACAACCGCATGGAACTGCTCAGCGTAATTGTGGCGCTCGAAGCACTCAAAATACCCAACAGCCAGGTCACCATTTTTTCCGATTCGAAATATGTGGTGGACAGTGTGGAGAAAAAATGGGTGTTTGGCTGGCAGAAAAAAGGATTCGACGGCAAGAAAAACGCCGATCTCTGGGCCCGCTTCCTGCGCATTTATCCCAAGCATAAAATCGCTTTCCGCTGGGTAAAAGGCCATGCCGATAATCCCTACAACGAACGCTGCGACGAACTCGCCGTGCAGGCTGCTCTGGGCGGTGATCTGCTGATTGACAGCGGCTATGAAAATGATCCGGAGGTGAAAAACACCCTGCGTTTTTAAACGAACTAATTTTCAAACAAAACCCCGCCACAGAAGCTGTTCCGTGGCGGGGTTTTTATTTCCAGACGAAGAAATTTACTTTCCTCCGGCATTAATATAGCGGCGCATTTCGGCCTTTTCGCTGTCAAACTGCAAATCATCCACCACCTGATAGTAATCTTTCTGGTTGGTGCATTTTTTATACAGCATCTTGTACACCTTCATGCGCTCCTCGCCAAACGAAAACTCCATTCCAAGCGCGCGTATTTGTGTCACACTAAAGCAACGGTCTTTTGAAAGCATTTCAATGAGCGGCATTTTCTCCGAGGCAAAACGTTTATCCTGTACGTCTTTGAGCAACTTTTTAAACTCGGCATCCGTCACAAGGCAGGCCGCGGGCGGGGGCGTGAGGTAAGCCACAGCGTAGTTTGTCCAGTTTGTCTGCAGCTGTGTGGTTGAAAATAGCACAATGCCCGAAGTGTAGTGCTCCTGATCATACACCACCGGGAAAGTGGTGGTGAGTACGCGCATTTTGTAATCGTCGCTGCGGAAGAGCGAGGCCAGTTTCATGGCTTGTGCAAACGTAAGGCAGTTGCGGCTGGAGACATCCTGCACAGCTACATACTTTGCCTCGTCGGTAGGCTGTGTAAATACATTTTGTGCAGCAGTCATAAAAGAGGCGTCAGCCATTGCCGGGCCCGCACAGCCTTTTTTGCCGGTGTAGCGCACCGTATCGGGGTAGGCATAGTTGGGAAACGAAACCTGCGGCGGGGCAGGCGTGGTGACTACGGGCACAGAATAGTTTTCTACGAAATTGTATAAACGCAATGCGTTTGAAAATGAGCCGAAAGCATCATACACATCGTAAAAGTTGGCCGGGTCTGTGGTGCGCGGATATGCCGTTTTGCAAAAATCCAGTCGCATCGAATCGGCCGTAAAAAGCATGGCAATGGTTTTAACCTGCGCCGAAGAAAGGCATTTGTCGCCCACAAACCGGTTGGCGCGGATAAGCTTGTTCTGATCGCCCTGTGTAACGGCAATGGCGTTGAATCCGTTTTGAAATACAGATGCACTTACCGGCGTGGTACAGTTTTGTGCAAAGCCCGTTTTGGCTAATCCAACAACAAGCAGAAGGAGAGTAAAGAGGTTTTTCATAGTAACGGGATAATCAAAAGTGTTGCCAAAATGAAGCGAAAGACGCTTATCAGCTAATTGCATTAAGCCCAACGACTTTGGTGAACGAACTTACGCTTGTAGCACAAACGTAATTTAAAAACACGTTCACAGTGTATGAACCAGTGCTGGTGCAGGCTGTTAATAGGCATTTTTGTGCATTAGAGCAAAAAACACAGAAAACCGCTTGTGAATTTCAAAAACTTCGTATTTTTGCATCCCATCAATCACAAACGGGGGATTAGCTCAGCTGGCTAGAGCGCTTGCATGGCATGCAAGAGGTCATCGGTTCGACTCCGATATTCTCCACCAAACGGCTCCGGTATTCCGGAGTCGTTTTTGTTTTATGACCTATTATTGCTATATCATTTATTCTCGTCACCTTGACCGGTTCTACGTTGGCCATACGGAAGATCTCACAATTCGTGTTGATCAGCACAAATCAGGAGCATCCAAATATACCAGCAAGGCCACCGATTGGGAGTTGGTCTATAAA